>JBDGYO010000366.1:0-2989 GCA_039584015.1 Gemmatimonadota bacterium
CATGTTCCAGCTGGCCGGCGCGGTCTTCCCCATGGTGGAGAAGCTCCAGAAGGAGGAGGAAGGCCGGAAGCGGATCACGCAGTGGACGCGGTACGTGACGGTCGTGCTGGCGGCATTCCAGGCGTACGGGTTCGCGATCTTTGCCGAAGGACAGAACGCGGTGCTCGAACCCGGTCTCGGCTTCCGCGCCACCACGATGATGACCCTCACCTGCGGTGCGGTGTTCATCATGTGGCTCGGTGAGCGGATCACGGAGCGCGGCATCGGAAACGGCATGAGCCTCATGATCTTCTTCTCGATCATGGAAGGCTTCCTGCCCGGCACCTTCCGCACCTTGCAGTTCGTGCAGACGCGGGTCATCACGACGCAGGCGCTCATCGCATTGATCCTCGTGATGGTCGGCGTGATCGCCGGTGTGATCGCGGTGACGGTCGCGGCACGGCGCATCCCGATTCAGATCCCGCGCAAGGTGATGGGGCGCGGACGCATTCGGGAGGGGCAGAAGACCTTCATCCCGATCCGGATCAACTCGGCGGGCGTGATGCCGATCATTTTCGCCCAGGCGATCATCATCGTGCCGGGGACCATTGCCACGTTCAGCAACCTGCCGGCGCTGCGGGCCATGTCGGAGATGTTCCGTCCGGGGTCGGGGGTGTACTACGCGAGCTATGCGCTGCTCATCATCTTCTTCACGTACTTCTACACATCGATCATCTTCAATCCGCTGGACATCGCCGAGAACCTGAAGAAGCAGGGTGGGTTCATTCCCGGGGTGAAGCCTGGCGGGGCGACAGCAGACTACATCGACGAAGTGTTGACGCGGGTGACGCTTCCGGGGTCGATGTTCCTCACGATCATCGCCCTGCTGCCGTTCTTCATCTTCGACACCTTCGGCGTGCCCTTCACGTTCGGCGGTACGGCACTGCTGATCGTGGTCGGTGTGGCGCTGGATACGTGGATCCAGGTACAGCAGCACCTGCACCTGCGGCACTACGACGATTTCATGAAGCAGGGGCGGGTGAAGTTCCGCGGCCGGCGGGGCCGCTATATGTAGGGCCAAGACCGCATGAACATCATTCTCTTGGGCCCCCCGGGTTCCGGCAAAGGCACCCAGGGGGCTTTGCTGTCCAAGCACACGGGACTGCCCCGCGTTTCCACCGGAGATCTGCTGCGGGATGCCGTGGAGCGGGATACGGAGCTGGGTCGAGAGGCCAAGCAGTACATGGACCAGGGCCTGCTCGTCCCCGATACGGTGATTCTCGGGTTGATCGCAGAGGTGTTGGCATCGCCTGAGGCCGCAGGCGGCATCATCATGGATGGCTTTCCCCGCACGGTAGCCCAGGCAGAGGCCGTGGAGCGGCTGCTGGCGGACCGCAACACCGTGGTTGATCACGTGCTCTGCATCGATGTGCCGGAGAACGAGTTGGTGCGCCGCATGATGGGACGGGCCAAGCGCGAGGGTCGTGACGACGACACCCCGGAAACCATCCACCAGCGCTTCGCGGTCTACGCGGAACAAACAGCGCCGCTGATCGCCTTCTACACGGAGCGTGGATTGCTGACGGACGTGTCGGGAATGGGCAGCATCGAGCAGATTGCCGGACGACTCCAGGAGGTCGTGGGGCGATGATCACGATCAAGTCGGCTCGCGAGATCGAGACGATGGCGGCGGCCGGGAAGATTCTCGCCGATACGCTTGCGCTGGTCGTGAGCCACGTAACGCCCGGGGTCACGACGGGGCAGCTGGACGAGTTGGCCGAGGACTTTGTCCGGAGCCACCCGGGGGCGCGCCCCTCCTTCAAGGGCCTGTACGATTTCCCGGCGTCCCTGTGCACCTCGATCAATCAAGAGATCGTGCATGGTATCCCGTCGCGGGAGCGTGTGCTCGAAGACGGGGACATCGTCAGCATCGACTGCGGCGTGTGCCTCGAGGGCCTGCACGCCGATTCCGCTACGACTGCGGCCGTGGGCGACGTCGGCGATGATGTGCTACGCTTGCTGCGCGTCACCCAGGAGGCGCTGGGCGTGGGCGTCAAGCAGGCCGTTGCCGGCAATCATGTGGGCGACATCGGCCACGCCGTGCAAACGGTTGCCGAAGGGGCCGGCTACAGCGTGGTGCGCGAGCTGGTGGGGCACGGCATCGGGACGAGCTTCCACGAGGAGCCGCAGATTCCGAACTACGGCCGTCCCAAGCGGGGACCGCGCCTCCAGGTAGGCATGACACTGGCCATTGAGCCGATGGTCAACATGGGGCGGCCCGAGATCCGTACGCTGGACGATAAGTGGACGGTGGTGACGCTGGACGGATCACTCTCGGCCCACTTCGAGCACACCGTGGTCATCGAGTCCGACGGCCCCCGGGTGATCACGACCGTGCCGGCCACCACCCCGGCCTAGCGGCCAACCCCGCTACCCCTCCAGGATCGAGAGGAGCCAGGCGTGGATCGCCGGGTTGCCGGCCACGAACGCGCCGTGCCGCACCACCGGCTCGTGTCCCTCGAGATCGGTCACCACTCCGCCGGCTTCCCTGACAATCAACGCGCCGGCTGCAACGTCCCACGGTGCGAGATACGGCTCCCAGAAACCGTCGAACCTGCCGAGCGCAATGTCGACGAAATCGAGCGATGCGGCGCCGGCCCGACGGATTCCGCTGGTATTCCGCAAGATGGTGGCGAATTGATCGAGGTACTCCGGCAGCATGTCGAGCACCTTGAACGGGAATCCGGTGCCGATGAGCGCATGGGCGGGGTCGGTCAGTGGAGAAACCCGCAACCGGCGCTCGCCGCACCAGGCGCCTGCGCCGGCCGACGCGTGATACAGCAGGTCGCGGCTCACGTCCAGGACGACCCCGGCCGTGAGGGTGCCGTCCACGAGTGCCGCGATGCTCACGGCATATGCCGGGTACTGGTGCAGATAGTTGGTGGTGCCGTCGAGCGGATCGACCACCCAGACGAGCCCCGAGCCGCTCGCGTCGGGGGTGAGTTCCTCC
>JBDGYO010000367.1:0-2989 GCA_039584015.1 Gemmatimonadota bacterium
CGCATCGTGCGGGCGCTGAGCCCGTTGCTCGCCGCCGACGGCAAGGACGAGGAGTTCAGCTCCGACCTGCGCCGCATCCTGGGTGCGGCGGAGAAGCTCGTGGCGCAGGACGCCGCGAGCGCATCCGAGGCACCGGCCGCGGTGGAGAGCGACGTCGCCGACGAAGGAGCCGGAGCCGATCAGGCCTGCATCCTGGTCGTGGACGACGTGGAGGACAACCGCGTGCTGCTGGAGCGCCGCCTCAAGCGGCAGGGCCACGCGGTCGAGTCCGCCGAGAACGGCCGCGTTGCCCTGGAGAGGGTGCGGGACGGCTCGTTCGACCTGATCCTGCTCGACGTCATGATGCCCGAGATGGATGGGTACCAGGTGCTCGAGCAGTTGAAGCAGGCGCGGGAGACGCGCCACATCCCCGTGATCATGATCTCCGCCCTCGACGACCTCGCCAGTGTGGTGCGCTGTATCGAGCACGGTGCGGAAGACTACCTGCCCAAACCCTTCGACCCCGTGCTGCTGCGGGCGCGCATCACGGCGTGCCTCGAGAAGAAGCGGCTCAGGGACCGTGAGATGGAGTACCTGGAGCAGGTGCACTCGGTCATCGACGCGGCGTCCGCGGTGGAGGCCGGGTCGTACCAATCGGGCGCGCTGGCCGATGCCACAGGCCGCAACGACGAGCTCGGCCGCCTGGCCCGCGTGTTCGACCGCATGGCCACCGAGGTGCGGGCACGCGAGGGCCGCCTGCAGAATCAGGTCGAGGACCTGCGCCGCGAGATCGAGTCGGCGCGCGACGGGACGGCCGAGTCGGGAGGCCAGCTCGACCACGCCAACCTCCCCACCAGCGAGCGCTTCGCCGATCGGTACGAGGTCATCGCCCCACTCGGCCAGGGTGCCATGGGGGCGGTGTACCGCGCCCGCGATCTGGAGCTGGACGAAGAGATCGCCATCAAGACGCTGCGTCCCGAACTGGTCGTGGATCCCACGCTCATCGAGCGCTTCAAGACGGAGATTCGGCTGGCCCGCCGCATCACACACAACAACGTCGTGCGCACCCACGACTTCGGCGAGTGGTCCGGCGTGTACTACCTCACCATGGAGTACGTCGAGGGCATCACGGTGCGCCACCTGATCGATAGCCGGGGGCGGCTGGGAGTGTCCGCCACGCTGGCCATCGCCTCGCAGCTCGCGCAGGCGCTCGAGGTGGCACATGGCCAAGGCGTCATCCACCGCGACGTGAAGCCCCACAACCTCCTGCTCGACCCCGACGGCGTGCTCAAGGTGATGGACTTCGGGATCGCTCGCCTGAGCGAGGCAACGATGGGGATCACCGAGACGGGACTCTCCGTGGGCACCCCGGCCTACATGTCGCCGGAACAGCTCCTCGCGGAGTCGGCGGTGGACGAGCGCAGCGATCTCTACGCGGTGGGGGTGGTGCTGTACGAGTGCCTCACGGGCGGCCTGCCGTTCGCGGCCAAGTCACCCATGTCGCTGGTCGCCATGATGCTCAGTGAAGAGCCGACGGCACCGCGCGAGGTGAACGCCGAGATCCCCGCTCCCCTCTCGGCGTTGATCCTCCAGCTGCTCGCCAAGAAGCCGGAGGACCGGCTGGCTTCCGCCGCCGAGCTGGGCGAGCGCCTGGCCCAGCTGGAGTAGTCGCTCGGCCTGGCCGTCGGGGCCGTTGCTACGGCCGCCGATGCCGCAGCAGGAACTCCAGGATCTCCTCGTTGGCAGAGATCTCGCGGCTGGTGGGTCCGAGGAACTCGGGGTAGCGCCCCCACGCACCGGGCCAGGTATGCCCTCCCCCACGCACCAACTGGAGCATCACCTCGCTGCTCTGCCGGCACTCGGTGAAGCGCGTCGTCTCGACCGTGGTCCCGTCGTCGGCGGTGTCCGGCAGGACCTCGAGCGTCGGAGCGCCGACGCACCCGTTGTGGGCCGCCCACAGCCTCGCGGTCGAATCGATCGACAGCTGCCCCAGCGCACCCTCGTACGGGAAGTACGCGTCCTGGGTACCGAGGATGAACAGGAAAGGAAGCTCCCGTGCCGGCTGGCACAGAATGGCCGGCGTCAGGTACATGGACGCACCTACACTCGCGGCGCCGGCCAGCTCGTCGGCCACCTCGCACCCCAGGGTATGGGTGAAGATCGCGCCTCGCGAGAAGCCGGCCACGTAGATGCGGTGCTCGTCGATCTTGAGATGCCGGCGCAGGTGCCAGATCAGCGCGCGCACGAATTGGACGTCGTTCACGACGGCCGCGTCGCCCCAGATGCCCCCGACGGCATCGGGGAACACCGAGATGACCCCGGCCCGGGCCGCGGTGCTGTCCAGCCCAGTGCGCTGCCGGAACCCCTCCCCAGTGTCGCCGGCACCGTGGAACGCGATGAGGAGCGGCCAGCGCCCCAACGGGTGGTACTGGGACGGGAGCTGCAATTCGTAAGTCCGCTCGTGACTCCCCGAGCGCACCCACTCGCCCAGCACCCCCTCCCCTTCATAGGGGCTGGCGGGAAGATCGGCACAGCCAAGCGCGAGGGCCGCCAGCAACCAGGGTCGAGTCATCACCCGAAGAAGTCGAAGTAGGTCCCTACCCCACTCGCCTGCGCCTTCTCGTACGCCGCCGCGGCGCCCGCCGCATCCTGCAGCCCCGTACCCGTGGCGTCGAACACCACGATCTCCTCGTCGGAGCTGCGGCCGGGCTTGTGGCCGGCCACGATCTCGCCCAGCTCCGCATGGACGTCCTCTCGCGTCATCAGGTTCCGCTCGAGGGCATGGTGCAGGTCACCCACCGCTGCACACTGGTCGAGTAGATCCACCACCACGCGGGCCGATGCCAGGAGCTCGGCATCGATCTCGTGCTTCTCGGGACTGTCGGCGCCCACGGCCGCCACGAAGGCGCCCGGCGCCAGCATTCCCGGATGGACGAAGGGGGCGCGGGTGGGGGTGCAGGTGATGCAGACGTCGCAGTGGCGCATGGCGACCTCGGGTGCGGCCGCCACC
>JBDGYO010000368.1:0-3266 GCA_039584015.1 Gemmatimonadota bacterium
CGAACAAGAGCTCATCGGCCGTATCCGGCGCCTGTTCTTCGCTGAGCACTGGAAGGTCGGGACGATCGCCACAGATCTGGGCCTACACCACGACACGGTGGAGAAGGCGCTTTACGGGGGCCCACGTCCCGTTCCGCCCCCGCGCCCGAGCGCGCTCGACCCGTACATCGAGTTCATGCGGAAGACGTTGGAAGAGCACCCGCGCCTGACGGCGACGCGTCTGTACCGCATGCTGCGCGAGCGTGGCTACAAGGGCAGCGCACGCCAGGTGCGCCGCAGGGTGACAGAGATCCGCCCGCGACGCTGTGCGGAGGCCTTCCTACGTCGCCGCACCTTCCCGGGCGAGGAGGGCCAGACCGACTGGGGCAGCTTCGGACGCATACCCATTGGACGCGCCAGACGCCCGCTGTCCTGTTTCGTGAAGACCCTGACCTACTCGCGCAACTTCTACCTGGAGTTCTTCCTCTTGACCTGTACGATAACCTTCGCTCCGCCGTGCTCGAGCGACACGGCCAGGCCATTCACTTTCACCCGCGACTGCTCGAGCTCGCTGCGCACTACCACTTCGAACCACGCGCCTGCACCCCTGCCCGAGGCAGCGAGAAGGGTGCCGTGGAGCGCACGATTCGCTACATACGAGATTCGTTCTTCGCGGCCCGCACGATCACTACCCTGGAGAGGCTCAACCAGGAGGCGCTCGCCTGGCGCGATCAGGTCGCGCTCGAGCGCCGCTGGCCCGGCGGCGACCACAAGACGGTGGCCCAGGCCTTCGCGGAGGAAAAGCCCTTCCTGCTGCCGCTGCCCCAGAACCGCTTCGACACGGACCTGATCACCCCGATCCGGGCACGCAAGACCATCTACATCCGCTTCGACGGCAACGACTACTCGATCCCGCCGAAGCTCGTCGAGCAGCCTCTCTCCCTCGTTACCTCACAGAAGACCGTGCGCCTGCTGCACGGTACGAAGGAGATCGCCCACCACCGCCGCAGCTACGATCGTCACCGGCGTGTGGAGGACCCAGACCACATCGAGGCCCTGCTCGCCATCAAGCAGGGCGCACGCGGCTCGGTGGCTTCCGCCCGCCTGCTGGGGGCCGTCCCCGAGGCTGAGGAGTTTCTCGAGGCCGCCTTCCACAAGGGCGAGTCCGCCGCACGCTACACCGAAAAGCTGCTGCTTCTCCTCGATGATTACGGGCCCGGCGAGCTGCGTGCAGCCATGCAGGAGGCGCTACAGAAGGACACGCCGCGCCTGGGCTCCGTGGCCTACATCCTGGCCAAGAAGAGACGAGTCACTCGCACGCCCGCCGCTCTCCCCGTCGACCTGTCTGCTCGCCCCGACCTGAAGAACCTCTACGTCAAGCCTCATGATTCAAAGACCTACGACCAACTCTCCAACCCTGACCAAGGAGCACATGATGACGACGATGACTGATCTCAAGCAGCGCCTGGCGCACTTCCTCGTCGCCACCGCCGAACATCTCGAGGACTTCCTCGCCCGCGTCACCAAGGCACGCCTGACACCCGTGCAGATCCTCGAGGAAATCGTCCGCATGGAAGAGATCGACAAGGCCCGACGTAGCGTGGCTTCCCGCCTGCGTCGCGCACGCATCGGGCGCTTCAAGACCATGGCCGACTTCGACTGGAACTGGCCCAAGAAGATCGAGCGTGACCTCATCGAACGGGCTCTGGAACTGGAGTTCGTGCGCGAGGGCCGAAATCTCGTCCTGCTCGGAAGCAACGGCCTCGGCAAGACCATGATCGCGAAGAACGTCGCCCACCAGGCAGCGATGAACGGTCTCTCCGTCCTCTTCACTACCGCTGCTGAGCTCATCGAGGACCTGCGCTCCTGCTCTCCAGAAACCTTGCGCCGGCGCCTCGCCCGCTACACGCGCCCGCAGTTACTCTGCGTGGACGAAGTAGGCTACCTCTCCTACGACTCCTATGCCGCAGACCTACTGTACAAGGTCGTCGATCGGCGTTACGAGCGTCCAGGTAAAAACGAGCCGGCGTCTCGTTCCATCCTGCTCACGACCAACCTCGCCTTCAGAGACTGGAACACCGTCTTCCCCAATGCCACCTCCATCGCCACCCTGCTCGACAAGCTCACCCATCACGCCGACGTCACTGTCCTCCAGGGCAACAGCTATCGTGTCCACGAATCACAGCGCGAGGCCGCCGCTCGACGCAAGAAAGCAAGCAAGTGAGAGCCGAAAGGGCTACACCGATCCAACCGTCCTCCGGATCGAGCGAACGAGCCTCCACCCGCTCACCCTGCCGAGCCTACGTCACAGCTGTCCTCGCCCTATACGTCCAGACCCCGGGCGTTCTCGGACGCGTACGCCGAGCGGACCGGAAACTCGCTCGTCGGCTCTTTGAGCAGCGGGTTCCGCTCTACGCCGTCGCGAATGCCTTCCTCGTCGGCGCCGCGCGTCGCGCCCGAAACAACGCATTCTCCACGCCCATGCCCCCGATTCGCTCGCTGCACTACTTCACCGAACTCTTCCGCGAAATGCTCGAGCGCCCACTCGGCTACCGCCAAATCGATGAGCTACGTAGAACACTCGGCATTGGTCAACCGCCTCTCTAGCCGCCGACCCTGCCTATGCTGGCTCGGGCACGCTCGGGACGCGGCGACCCTTGGTCAAGATTCCGCATTTTCACATGGCCGGTAACAATTATCGCTCGCTCTGCCAGGCGCTGGTGCAGTCCCTGCGGTGGGCAGGTCGCACGGAGGAGGCTCGAATGGCTGAGCAAGCGGCGCTCGAGCCGCTCTTGACAGCCGCACAGGCCGAGCCGCATTCGGTGCGCCCCTGGAACGAGATGGCCGAGTTGCACGGGGATCTTGAGAATGCCGCTGCCGCGCTCCACGCTCACGAGCAGGCTGTGCGTGCCGCGCCCGACGATGCTTATGCAAACCTCCAGCTTGGCTGGGCCCTCAAGATCGCAGGCCGGCACGAGGAGGCACTCACCGCACTTAGGCGGGCGGCTCGGCTCGAGCACCGTGACGAGCGTGGCAGTGTCGGCGAGGCCTCAGCCCTGTTGGCCCTGGGACGCGACCAGGAGGCCCTTTCCGTCCTTCGCAATGCCGTAGAACAACACCCAAAGAAGACCACCCTCTTGAGGACGCTGATCAACGCGCTTGAGGTCCGGGGCCGCTTTGAGGAAGCGCTCGGGCTCTACGCCTCATGGCTCGAGCGCACGTGGAGCACGGGCGATCGGGGCTACTCGGTCGGACGCAGCGGAAGCGACTACGCTGCCTTGGAGCGA
>JBDGYO010000369.1:0-2968 GCA_039584015.1 Gemmatimonadota bacterium
CTCGAGCTGGGGTTCTTCTTCTAGCGGCATCGACGAAGGTTCCACGCCCAGCGGTCGGTCGCGCGCGGCACGTTGCTGCGCCACCCCACTACCGGCCGCTGGGCGTTTTCACATTCCCGAACCGGTTATACTTGTCGGATGCTGAAATCAAATTCGAGCACTTGGGCCGCCGCGACCGTCACCCTGGGGATAACGCTTGCGGCCTGCGCCGGCGAGCAGCCGGGCTCCCAGGCGGTGGGCCGCGCCCCCGAAGCGGACGAGCCCTACTTCGCCGGCCTCACCCAGCTCACGTTCGGCGGGCAGAATGCCGAGGCGTATTTCTCGCCCGACGGCACGCAGCTCATCTTCCAGCGAACCGACTCCGACACCACCTGCGATCAGCAGTACCTGATCAATACGGACGGAAGCGGGATGCGGCTGGTGTCGAACGGACTGGGCCGCACCACGTGCGGGTACTTCCACTCTGGTGGGACGCGCGTGTTGTACTCCAGCACGTTTCACGCAGGCGAGCGGTGTCCGCCCAACCCCGATTTCAGCCAGGGCTACGTCTGGCCGCTGTATGACTTCGACGTGTACACCTCTCGCCCCGACGGCAGTGAGCTCGAGGCGCTGTTCAGCTCGCCGGGCTACGATGCGGAGGCGACGCTCTCTCCCGACGGCGAGAGGATCGTGTTTACCTCCACCCGGGACGGTGACCTCGACATCTACACGATGAATGTGGATGGCACCGACGTGCGACGGCTCACGACTGCGCTGGGGTACGACGGCGGGCCGTTCTTTTCGCACGACGGCAAGGCGATCGTGTACCGATCGTGGCACCCGGAGGTGGGAGAAGGCCAGGAGGACTACCGCCGGCTCCTGGCCGAGAACATGGTGCGGCCCAGCCGCATGGAAATCTTCGTGATGGACGCCGATGGCTCCAACCAGCGGCAGGTGACCGATCTCGGGGGCGCCAACTTCGCCCCGTTCTTCCACCCCGACGACCAGCGGATCATCTTCGCGTCGAACCACCACGACCCGCGCTCCCGGGACTTCAATCTGTACATGATCAATCGGGATGGCTCCGGGCTGGTTCAAGTGACCACACACGGCGAGTTCGACGGCTTCCCGATGTTCTCGCCGGACGGATCGAAACTGGTGTTCGCGTCGAACCGTTATGGGGAGGTAGAAGGTGAGACGAACATCTTCGTTGCCGACTGGGTAGAACCTGCAGGTGGAGGTGTGCAGTAGGTGAAGCGCAAGAAGTCGCAGCGGGAGCAGCCGCAAGAGAAACAGGCGAAGCAGGAGCCGGTCGAGGAGCGGTCGGCCAAGAAGTCCACGTCGCAATCGGCGAAGGACTGGATCAAGTCGATCGTCATCGCGCTCGTGATCTGGTTCTTCCTACGTGCGCTCCTGGTGGAGGCGTTCCGCATTCCTTCGGGCAGCATGGAGAACACGCTGCTCGTGGGAGACTTCCTGTTCGTGAACAAGGCGCTGTACGGGGCGGAGATCCCCATCGTCAAGACGCGCCTTCCCGCGTTCCGTGAGCCGCGTCGGTTCGACATCGTGATCTTCGAGTCGCCCGAGGAGGCCGGCGTGAATGTCGTGAAGCGCGTGGTGGGGCTGCCGGGAGACACGCTGTCCATGATTGGAGGGGTGCTGCACCTGAACGGCGACGCCACGCAGGAGATGCATGCACGGCAGGGAGACCAGATGAGCGATCCCGAGGACCCGCGCATGCGCGACTGGCAAGTGCGCTACCTCGTGGACCGCGAGCGCCGCACCTACCGGCCCTCGCTCAAGAACTGGGGCCCGATTGCCGTTCCACCCGACTCGTTCTTCGTGATGGGGGACAACCGCGACAACTCCTACGACTCGCGGTATTGGGGGTTCCTGGGCCGCGATCGTATCGCCGGGCGGCCGCTCGTCATCTACTACAGCTTCGACAAGAACGGGGTAATGCCGCTGCCGTTCATCACGGGGATTCGCTGGGGCCGCATCTTCTCGGCGCCTAGGTAGCGCACCTCGACGCACAACAGGAGACCCGGGGGGTACGCGCCCTCCGGGTCTTTTTGCGGGTAGGCAAGAAGGATTAAGAAAGCGTTGATAGATGAGAGAGGGACAAAAGAAACCATTGCTAAGTGGCGAATTGCTGACATATTGCTGCTGTCCATGTCCGAAGAGCTCGATCGCACCGACCGGCACCTCCTCGCCCTGCTTCAGGCAGCAGGCCGCTCATCCTACCAGGAGCTGGGGGACGCGGTGGGCCTGAGTGCCCCGGCCGCCTACCAGCGAGTGCGCAAGCTGGAGACCGCCGGGGTGATCACCGGGTATCACGCGCGGGTGGCGCCGGACCGGATCGAACGGGCGGTCGTGGCATTCGTGCGGGTTCTCCCTGGGCAGGCCACCGACGTGACGCGACTGCTGACTGGGTGGAAGGCAGCGAGCGAGGTGCTGGAGTGCCACCGGGTGACCGGGAGGGACGGCTACCTGCTGAAGCTCAGGTTGGGAAGCGTCGCCGAGCTGGATGCCCACCTCGAAGCGGTTCGCCGAGCGGGGTGTGCCGCGGAGGCCCACGTGGGACTGGGGACGGTCTTCGAGCGGTGGGTGCTGCCCGTCGAGTAGCTCCCTAGGGCGCTACCGCACAGGGGAGCGCTGCGCCCTGCGGGCGCCACGGAAGTGTCTCGCTTGTGGCGTTGTCCGACGGGAGCCCGGTGACTACTGGCCCACGAGCTCCTTGTCGGAAGGCTGGGTGACGTTGCGCGGCACGTAGGCCGCCTGCCGTCCGCACTTCCCACACTTCAGCGTCACCTTCCGGTGTGTCCCGAATCGGGCTCTCGGGAGCCTCCGTTTCGGGGTCCGATCGATGTTCTTGTTTCCACAGGATGGGCAACTGAGCTGCTCGCGATCGCGGTCAGCGAGGATGAGCTGAAGCGCTTCCGCGGCTCGATACTCTTTGATCCCACGACGTCCCACGGCATCCACTCCC
>JBDGYO010000370.1:0-3168 GCA_039584015.1 Gemmatimonadota bacterium
TCTCATGGTACCCTACCACCATACCTGGGCAGGAGAATCGGGAGGGAAGTCCGTGTCCGAGACCATTGATAACGAGCGCCGCGCCGGAGATCGACGCCAGGATGCGGAGCGCCGGGAAGGCCAGGATCGCCGCCGGGGGGAGGATCGGCGCGCGACAGAGCTGGGCCCGCCCCGCGGCGTGGCCGAGCGCCGCACCGGCTGGGACCGGCGGATTTCCGATCGGCGCTCCGGCGGTGACCGTCGCAGCGGCCTGGATCGACGCGATCCGACGCCGGAGGTGCTGCTGCGGGCCGTCGCCGTCCAAACGGCGCGTCAGCTGGTGAGCCGCCTCTACATGCAGGTTTCCCGCTCGCCGAAGTTCTCCGAACGGGCGCGGGAGCACCTCGAGTCGGCCCGGTCCGAGCTGCTGACCCCGAGACCGAACCTCGAGCGGGTGGCTAAGGAGCTGGACAGCCTCAAGTCCACGTCGGTGGCCAAGTTTCCGGAGTACGGGTTGGCCAGGGAGCTGCTGCGCCCACTCCGCAGCAACGGTAGGGGGAAGAACGGCAAGGGGAAGAAGCGCTCCAAGGAGCACGCCCCGAGCCTCAAGCGCCGCGACTCCCTCGAGCAGCTACGCGCCACGCTGACGGCGCCGCTGCCCTCCCGGGAGGGTCGCAGCACCGCCCGGAAGCCGAGCGCGTCGGGGGAGAAGAACTCCCCGCGGCGGACGGCGAAGAAGAAGGGCTCGAAGAAGACCTCCACGAAGGCCTCCACGAAGGGCTCCAAGAAATCCACCCGCAAGAAGCGCAACCGGCCCGCGCGCTAATCCGCACCCACGAAGACCAGGATGGCCCCGCGGCGCCCAATGCCGGGGCCCAACGTGCGTGGTGCTTCCTCACGCACATCCACCCCAGCCGTGGTCCTGACAGCCGAATCCCGACCGGGCATGTCGACGGCTCGGGGCATCCTGCGCGACGTCTGGGGCTTCCCGGATTTCCGCCATCACCAGCGGCGGGCGGTGCTCGCCGCGCTTCGGGGGCGGGATTGCCTCGCGGTGCTTCCCACCGGCGGCGGGAAGTCTCTCTGCTACCAGGTGCCGGCGCTGGCGCTTCGGGGGCTCACCGTGGTCGTCTCGCCCTTGATCTCACTGATGCAGGACCAGGTCGCCCAGCTGCAGGCGCGTGGCGTGGCCGCTGCCTACCTGAGCAGCACCCAGTCCAGGTCGGCTCAGGCGACCGTGTGGGCCGGATTGCGGTTGGGGAGGGTGAGGCTGCTGTACGTGGCGCCCGAGCGGATGGCCCAGCTGGTGGCGGCGCCCCACGAGCCGATAGCCCTGCTGGCCGTGGACGAGGCCCACTGCATCAGCGAATGGGGACACGATTTCCGGCCCCACTACCGGGCGCTCGGCCGACATCGGGTGGCCCTGGGCCGCCCCCCGACCATCGCGGTCACGGCAACGGCCACCCCTCCCGCCCGGGAGGACATCGTGCGCGTGCTGCGACTCCGCCGGCCCGTGCGGATCGTGCAATCATTCGACCGCAAGAACCTGTCCTTCGTGGTGCGACGCTATCGCTCCGACCCGGAGCGCGTCCGGGCGCTCGCGGCGCTGCTGCGACGCACAGCGGACAGCGCCGCGGTCTACGTCCCGACGCGCAACCGGACCGACGGCGTCGCGGCCGTGCTGCGGCGCTGGGGATTCAACGCGCTTCCCTATCATGCCGGACTTCCCGGCCCGGCCCGGCGGGCCCTGCTGGAGCGGTTTGTTGGCGGCGGCGTGCGCATCATGGTGGCGACCAACGCCTTCGGCATGGGCATCGACAAGCCCGACGTGCGCCTCGTCGCCCACCTCGGGATCCCGCCGCGCCCCGAGGCCTACTTCCAGGAGGCGGGACGTGCCGGGCGTGATGGCCGCTTGGCGCACTGTGTCATGCTGTGGGTCCCGTCGGACCCCGCGCTGGCCCGCCACCTGGCGGGCGTACACGATCTGGTGGCCGTCCGGGGCGCTGCGAAGCATCGCAAGGCACGCCAGGCGGGCCTACGCGCCATGCGCCGCTACGTGGAAACGCGCGGCTGTCGCCGCCGTGTGCTGCTCGAGTACCTGGGCGAGCGCCTGGTTCGCTGCAACGGGTGCGACCGGTGCGGCTACCCCGGCGGCGGCTGACGTGTCCTCATCCGGGCACACCCTGCCAAGCCGGAGGTCAGGTGGGGACCCCCGTCCCGTCCGGGCTAGCGTCCGTAACTAGCACAACAGCAATGACTTATGCACCGTGTGACTGGTGGCACGGAATTTCCGTTAGTAGAGGTGCAGAAATACACTGCGGTCTGCTGAGCACCTTGTCGCCAGGCAAGCATCTCGTCGGGAGGGGACGAGCGGGACCACGCAAAGCCCGAGCTCAGCAGACCGCAGCGTACTTCACGTAGGCCATTTCGCGACTCTCTCCCCTCATCTAACTTCCAAGTCGACCCTCACGCGGGGGATGCAGTGTCTCGTTGGCCCCTTGCACTGGCGACGACCCTTCTCGCCTTCCAGCCCGTCTCGGCCTCGGCCCAGCAGGCGCTCGTGTACCGCATCCCAGTGACGGGCACGATCGAGCTTGGCCTCGCCCCCTACATCGCACGCGGCATCGAGGAGGCACACACTGAGCGGGCCGCGGTCATCGTCCTCGACATCGACACCCCGGGCGGCCGCATCGACGCCGCCCAGCAGATCGTCAGGGCCGTGACCGGTAGCGAGCTGCCGATCTATGCCCTGGTGAACACCCATGCGTGGAGCGCCGGGGCGGTCATTGCGCTCGCGGCGGACTCGATCTACATGACGCCGGGGTCGTCGATCGGCGCGGCGACACCGGTGACCGGGGGAGGGCAGAAGGCACCGGAGAAGATCGTCTCGGCCATGCGCAGCGAGATGCGTGCGCTGGCGGAGCGCCGCGGGCTCGACCCGCGCGTTGCGGAAGCCATGGTGGACGAGGAGATCGCGATCGACGGGCATGGTGGACGAGGAGATCGCGATCGACGGGGTGATCGAGGAGGGGAAGCTGCTCACGCTCACCGCCCAGGAATCGGTGCACCTCGCCATCGCGGTCGCGGTGGTCGAGGATCTCGATGCGCTGCTGGAGCGGCAGGAGCTGGCGGACGCCGCGGTGGAGACGGTGGGGATCAACTGGGCGGAGCAGCTGGTGCGCTTCCTGT
>JBDGYO010000053.1:0-11604 GCA_039584015.1 Gemmatimonadota bacterium
CGTGTGGGAGAGCGTGTCCCAGACAGACCTGCGCAACGAGCTCACCGAGCTGTGCGAGCTCTCGATTCCCTCGTTGGTGATCCACGGGCGCCACGATCCGATCCCCCTCGAGACGGCCGAGCAGGTAGCCGGTTGCCTGGGTGCCTCGCTCGAGGTGTTCGAGGAATCGGGGCACGTGCCGTACGTGGAGGATTTCGAAGAGTTCGTGCAGGTGCTGGACGGCTTCTTGCCGAAGCAGCAGTGAGCCGCATCGATCCCTTCGCATACGCGCTCGCCGAGCTGGCCGAGCAGCGATTTCCCGCGATCCGCGAGGAGTCGCTGGCTGCCGCCAAGAACACCGCCGACCGAGGTCAGTTCGCGAGCCTCTCGTCGGTGCAGCGCATGCTGCTGGATGTGGAAGCCCCGCAACTCGTGGAAGAGCACCCCGAGGCAGCGGAGGAATACCTCAATACCCTGTACGCCGCCTACCGGTACTGGGACTCCGGGCAACACAGTGTAACGCTGCGACGCGAGGCGCTCGCGGCGGCCCTCGAGGCCGAGCTGGAGGACCCGCCGTCGGTGCCGAACGGAGCCTGCTACCTCCAGCTCCCCGAGCGCTGGTGCTGGGCACAGGTGGCACCCGATGAGCCCCACGAGCCGCTGGACGGTCTGTTCATCGTTGCGGCACCGGACCATCGCGAGATCGCCGTGCTCGCCGTGCTGGGACTCCGCGCCGATCGGCCGGGGTTCAGCGAGATCACCGTGGTCGCGGTTCCGCGCGACTTCGCGGCGGCCCGCGCCGAGGCGCGCACACCGCCGTTTGCCCCGGTCATCGAAGGCGGCGAGGCCGCCGGACTCAGGTCCCTCGTGAGCACGGGTGAGCTGCTGCACCTCGCACACATCGCGCTGCGCGCGAGCGGCGGGTAGTTTCCCTTCTCCCAGCGACGGCCAGCGGACGGTGGCGAACGAGGTTGCGGTGACGAAGAAGCGCGGCGCGAAGCAGCGAGCTTCGAAGAAAGCAACGAAGTCGAAGGCGAAGCGCATGGCGGACGCCTCGCGGCGCATCGGTCCGATCATCCGCAAGCTCCGGGAGCGGTACCCGGAAGCCACCACCGCCCTCGAGCACACCAGTCCCCTGCAGCTGCTCGTCGCCACGATCCTCAGCGCCCAGTGCACCGACGCACGGGTGAACATGGTGACCAAGGATCTGTTCACGAAGTACCGGACCGCCGAGGATTATGCGAACGCCGATCCGGAGGTGTTCGAGCAAGAGATCAAGTCGACCGGGTTCTTTCGGCAGAAGACGAGATCGATCCTGGGGATGGCGCAAGGATTACAGGAGCACCACGCGGGAAGCGTGCCCGCCTCGATGGACGAGCTCACGGCGCTCCCCGGCGTGGGGCGCAAGACCGCGAACGTGGTCCTGGGCAACGCCTTCGGGATCGATGTCGGCGTCGTCGTGGACACGCACGTGCGGCGCATCAGCAACCGCCTGGGGCTCACCACGCACAGCGACCCCGAGAAGATCGAGAGGGACCTGATGGAGGTCGTGCCGCAGAGCGAGTGGACCCCCTTCGCCCATCTCCTGATTCATCATGGCCGGCAGATCTGCACCGCGCGCTCGCCCAAGTGTGAGATCTGCCCGATTGCCCGGGAATGCCCTTCGGCACCGTGACCCGGCCGATGCAGTCATGAGCTCACGCCTGGCGAGCGAGCAATCCGCTTACCTCCGCTCGGCGAAAGACCAGCCGGTGGATTGGTACCCGTGGGGCGCCGAGGCTTTCGAGCGGGCCGCGCAGGAGAGCAGGCCCATTCTGCTCGACATCGGCGCGGTGTGGTGTCACTGGTGCCACGTGATGGACCACGAGTCGTACGAGGATCCGGCGCTCGCCGAGCTGCTCAACCGCGACTGGATCTGCATCAAGGTGGACCGTGATGAGCGGCCGGATGTGGACGCGCGCTACCAACGGGCGGTGCAGGCACTCACCGCGCAGGGTGGCTGGCCCCTCACGGCGTTCCTCACTCCCCAGGGCGAGGTGTTCTACGGCGGGACCTACTTCCCTCCCGATGGGAGATACGGCCGCCCCGGATTCCGCACGGTGCTCACCGAGCTCACCCGGCTGTTTCACGGCAATCCCGAGAAGGTGCGGGAGCAGGCCGACGTCATCATGCAGCACCTCGACGCGAGCCGGCCGCTACTCCAAGCGGGCAAGCTCACCCCCGAGATACTGGGTCGCGCGGCCGACGCCATGGCCGAACCGTTCGACGTCCGCCACGGCGGGTTCGGCACCCAGCCCAAGTTCCCACACCCCGGCACGTGTGACTTCCTCCTGTCGCGCTGGCACGACACGGGAGAACCGTGGGCGGCGGAGATCGTGCAGCGCACCCTCACGGGCATGGCACGTGGCGGAATCCGCGATCACCTGGGCGGTGGGTTCCACCGCTACTCCGTAGACCAGCGGTGGATCGTGCCGCACTTCGAGAAGATGTCGTACGACAACTCGGAGCTGCTTCGGGTCTATGTGCGCGCCGCCGCAGCCGAGCTGCCGGCCCGCGGGATCGCCGCTACGACCGGTGCGATGGAGCAGGAGCAAGCGGTCTACGACGAGGTGATCGACGGAGCCGTGCATTGGATCCAGGACGTGATGTCCGATCCGGACGGCGGCTACTACGCATCCCAGGATGCCGACGTCGGTCCGGACGACGACGGCGACTACTTCACGTGGACGCCCGACGAGGCGCAGGCCGCGCTCAACGCCGAGGAGTGGGAGGTGCTCTCGCGCCATTACGACATCGACGACGCGGGCGAGATGCGCCACAACCCGCGCAAGAACGTCCTGTGGCTCAAGCAGTCGCCGCAGGAGATCGCCACGGCGTTGGAGATCGACGAGCACGAGGTCGAGCAGCTGCTGCGCTCGGGGAAGGACAAGCTCCTCCAGGCACGCGTGGCACGTCCCACCCCCTTTGTGGACTCCACGCTCTATACCGGGTGGAGCGCCCTCATGGCGTCGGCCATGTTCGAGGCGGGCGCCCACCTCGCGCGTCCGGAGCTCGACGAGCATGCGCTCGCGACGCTCGACCGGCTGCTTCGGGAGGCGGCGACACCCGACCTCAGCAGCGGCATGTACCACGCGATCGGCAGCGACGTATCGGGCATCCTGGAGGACCAGGTGTACGTCGCCCAGGCCGCCCTCGACGCCTACGAGGCGAGCGGCGAGCGGCGTTGGCTCGACCGCGCCGAGCAGCTCATGGCCTATGTCGTGAGCGAGTACCGCGGCGACGACGGGGCGTTGCTCGACACGCCGCGGGAGCGCGGGGGAGAGGGATTCCTCAGCCAACCGATCACCCCGATCCAGGACTCGCCCACGCCCTCGCCCAACGGCATCGCGGGGATCGTGTTGTCCCGGCTGGCGGAGCTCACCGGCCGAGACGAGTGGCGCTCCTATCGTGACGACCTGCTGGAGGCACTGGCGGGTGCTGCGGAGCAGCTGGCCATATTCGGCGCCGCGCTCATCCGCGCCATCGACTGGGCCGTGATGCCGGCGACGCACGTCGCGATCGTGGGAGCCGAGGACGAGCGCACCGCCGCCCTCGTTCTCACGGCGCGGCGCGTCTACCGCCCGCGCAAGGTGATTACGCGACTCGCCCCCGACGCGCCGACCGACCACCTGCCCAAGCACCTCCGCGCCATGGTGGACGGTGCCGCTCCGCGGGCCTACGTCTGTGCCGGTACACAGTGCGCGGCACCGGTCGAGACGGCCGAAGAGCTCGCCAACACGCTCACCACCTTCGGCACCAGGTTCGACCGATGAATGTCGATCTCGCCGTCACCTGCGACTACGCCGTCATCGACCGGTTCGGCAAGCTCTCAGTGCTGGGCATCTTCTCCCACATCTGGGTCGCCAGACTCCCGGCGGTGCATCCGCGGCTGCACCTGGTGCTCCACCTCAAGGGGCGCCGCACCGAGATCGGAGAGCACCAAGTGCGGATCCGCTTGTTGAGCGAAGAAGGAGCGGAGGTCATCAACGGCGACGGGACGGTGACGTTTGCCGAGCCCCCCGCAGGCGTGCTGGACATCTCGGCGGGTTGCGTGCTGGTGTTCGACGTGCCGTTTCAGCAGGCCGGGAAGTACTGCTTCGAGATCTCGGTGGATGACGAAGTGAAGACGGAGATCCCCATCACGGTGGCCGTCGGCCCTAGTTCACCCGGGCCTGGAGCCGGCGGAGTGCACTGAGCACGGCCGGCGTTCCGGGACACGCCTCCGCCGCGCGCGTCGCGATCTCAAGCGCCTCAGTCACCGCTCCCCGGCCCTCATGAATCCGCGCCAGGTTTAGAAACGGGAAGTAGCGCGCCTCGTAACGCGGCGCCTCGATGGCGCGCTCGAACCACGGGATCGCATCATCCTCTTGGCCCAACTCCACCAGGTAGGCCCCGATGTCGTTGTATGGGTTGCCGAAGCTGGGATCCACCTCGATGGCACGCTTGCACTCGGCGATCGCCTCGTCGAAGCGATGCTGCAGCGCATACGCCCACCCCAGAAAGGTGTGCGCCTCGGCCGTGGGGTGCTCGGCAATGGAGGCCTGGTACAGACGTGCCGCGTCCCCCAGCGCACCGCGCCGCTGGCACTCGTATGCGCGCTCGAATAGCTTTAGCGCCGTTGCACGATCACCCATATTCCCACTCACAATATCCGACCGACACCGCGCGTGACAGTCTCACGCCAGACCGCCTGGCTCCTCGCCGCCGCAGCACTGCTGCTGCTGGCATTCGCCTTCGATCTCGGAGGCTACGCGTTGCTGGAGCCCGACGAGGGCCGCAATGCTGAGGTCGCGCGCGAGATGGCCGAGAGCAACGACTACGTACTCCCCACGCTCAACGGCCTGCCTTACCTCGACAAGCCAGCGCTCTACTTCGCCGTTGGCGCGTCGCTGATGGAAGTGCTCGGGCCTACCGAGCTCGCCGCGCGACTGCCCTCCCTGCTCTTCACGCTCGGCACCTTGGCCCTGGTGTTCTGGTTCGGGAGGCGCATGTCCGGCCGTCTCGGCGCATGGACTGCCACGCTCGTGACGGCAGCAACGCCGTTCACGTTGGCGTACGCGCGCACCGTGATCTTCGACAGCGCCCTGACGATGTGGACGACGCTCGCCCTGACGGGATTCTGGATGGCCGTGGAGGGGGAGCGGGGAACGGGGAACGGGGATCGGGCCACCCGACCGCCTCCCACCGCAGCGGGAAGCGGGAAGCCGGAGACGGGAAACGCATGGTGGACCGCCCTCGCCTGGGCCGCCATGGGACTGGGCGTGCTCACCAAAGGACCGATCGCGCTGGCGCTCCCCCTCATGATCGTGGTGCCGTACGCGATCTGGCGGCGGCGGGGACGGGCGCTGCTCGATTGGGTGGCGGTACTGCTGTTCGTGGCCATCGTGCTGCCTTGGGTGTTCGCCGTGTCGCAGGACGTTCCCGGTTTTCTGGAGTACGCGCTGGTCACCGAGACCGCTCGCCGGCTCACGACCACGGAGCTCGGTCGCACCGGACCGCTGTGGTACTTCCTCGTCATCCTGCCGGCGGCGGCACTGCCGTGGTCGGTGGTGGCGATCGCAGCGCTAGTGGACCGGCGGCGGGCGAGGAATGCACCGAGCGACTGGCAGCCGGGCGGCTCCCCGGATCCGCGCATCGTATTCCTCCTCAGCTGGATCCTCGTGCCGCTACTGTTCTTCACGATCTCACAATCCAAGCGTCCCCAGTACGTGCTCCCGCTGATGCCGGCGCTGGGGCTGCTCGTGGCGGTGCTCTGGCAGGGTGCTCGGGGCCGACTCGCGGGCGTGCGCCCGGGCGCCGTGGCACTCGCCGCGATCGGGATGTTGCTGGCCGTCGCGAGCCGGCTCATCCCGGGATGGGTCCCGGCGAGCCCGGCGGTGGCCGCAGCAATCCCCGGCACGGCACTGGCGCTCGGCGCGGTCTGCCTCGCCGCCGGAGCCGCTGCGTGGATCGCTGCGTCTCGTCGAGAGATCGTCCTACTCTGTCTCAGCCTCCCGGTGGTCGCGATCCCGTTCGTGAGCCGCGGCCTGATGGATGCCATCGGCGTCGACCGGTCGGCGGCCGAGGTGGCCCGCGCGATCGAGGACGTCACCGGATCGAGCGCCCGGGTGATCGGCGTGGAGGTCTTCCCCCTCTCCCTGCCGTTCTACCTGCGGCATACGGTGTTCCTCTCCACCGCGGACGGCTCCGAGTTGACCAGCAATTACCTGTCGCGGACCTACCGTCGCTGGCGCCGCGCGCCCGGGTCGCCACTCAGACATGCGCAGTGGTGGCAAGAGGAGCTCATCGCGTGCACCCATCCCACCGTGTTCGTCATCCGCGCGGATGATGATGCGGCACGAACGGTGTTGGCGGCGCAGCTCGCACCGTTGGTGGAGACGCGGAAGTACGCGGCCTATGGCCCGTGTGGGGAGGAGCAGCTGGCGGCGGCCGACTGGTAGACATCCCAAAACGAAGCGCCGCCCACGGTCCGCGGGCGGCGCTCCAGCCTCCAACCCAGACGTTCAGGGCATGACCGCTACCGCGAACTCACACACCATCCGGGTGGATTCACCGGTGAACGTGCCGCTCACCGGATCGTAGTACTCCATGTTGACTTCGAACATGCCGCGCACGAGGCCGTACGCTTCACCCTGCGGCGCCTGATACTCGGTGATCGCAACCGCGCCCGTGCGGGAAAGGGCGTACGCATTCACCGCGTCATCCGTATCCTGCGACACGTGGAGCGTAGCCCACGAGGTGGCCCCGTAGTCCGGATCGGTCAGCGCCGCGGGCGGGGCCTCACCGACGTCGGAAGCGCCGAGCGACACCTCGGGCACCCACACGTCGGCCTCGACACGGCCACGCATCAGGTCCGGATGGGAGGTCACGACCCGGAGCGCCAGACCTCCCTCCACGGGCCGCGCGTGCCCGCTCCCCTGCAGGGCTTGCGCCTCGTACGGCCCGCCCCACAGATCGAGCCGGCTGCGCCCCGACAGCTTGTACTCGAGCGGAACGACGAACTCCGCAAACACGACAACCGTCGTGTCTGTGAGCGGCTCGATGTGCTCCACTCCGCCTGGCGAGTAACTCACGAGCAGGCCGGCGGTCTCGAACGAGACCCTGCCCTCCACCGAGCCCCCCAAGCCCGGTAGAAGCGGCCACTCGGGGACCGCAGTGATCTCCAGAGGCGAGTCGTTCACGGCCACCCAAAACTGCTGCCCGCGACTCTCTTCGAACGTCAGGTACACGCCCTCGTCGCCCGACAGATAGAACGGATCGGTGTTCACGTGGAAAGGCGCGATCAGCCTCGCGCCAGGCTCGGGCGCGCCAGGCATGCGAAGGAACATCCCGTGATCGTCCTCCCAACCGCCGAGTACGGTGTGTTGCGCGCGGGTCTCGGCGTTCTCCCAGAGAGTCATTCGCCCAGGGATGTAGCGGCGGGTGGGGGACCCCCGGAACCGCAGGGCGATCTCTCCCATCCCAATCTCGTCGAAGTGCACGATCACCGCCACCGAATCCCTGAACATCCCCTGCTGCGCCCACACCCACGCTGCGCCCGGGGCCAGGCCGGTCACCAGACCCTCGGCCACGTGGAGGGTAGTGCTGTCATCGCACGACCAGCTGACGCTCTCGGGCGATACGAGCTGTCCCCTGATCGTCGCCCCCAGGGTCAGGGTCTCACCCTCCACCAGCTCGGTGGCCGCGGCCTGTATCTCCAGCACCCCGGACCCGGGGCCCAGGTCGGTGCAGGCCGCCGCCGGCAGCATTACGCCGAGCGCCAGGCCAAACGAAAGTCGTTTCATACGTCCCCCCAGTGAGATCACAGCGGCCGCCGGGGCGGCCGCGAGCCGATCTTGCTCCCACACCGTGTAACTCCCCGGCCGGTCCGGGCCGTCACAGCGAAGGTGCTTGTGACCGCACTGCGTCATCGGGAAGTTATCACAGTAGTGGAGCCACGGGATGAGGACCTCGTCCAGCGAACGCGGGCGGGCGACGAGGAGGCGTTTGCGGTGCTCGTGCGCCGGCGCTATCCGCGCTGCCTTCGCTACGCCCTGCATATGCTGGGAAACCGAGCCGACGCTGAGGAGGCGGTTCAGGACGCCTTCGTGCGGGCCTACCGGGCGCTCGACCGCTACGAGGAGCGACAGCGCTTCGAGGCATGGTTAATCCAGATCCTCGTCAACCAGTGCCGCACGCTGGGGCGGCGGCGCGGCCGTCGCGAGCGCAGCTTCGTCTCCTACGGGGACCCGCCGGCGGTGGCCGCGCCGGAGGACGGCGACGTCCACCTTCGCCTCGAGCTGGAGCACGCCCTCCAGCAGCTCACCCCAGCCTACCGCGAGGCACTGCTGCTGCACTACGTCGAGGACCAGTCATACGAGGACGCGGCGCGGGCGACGGGAGCGAGCGTTTCGGCACTCAAGATGCGAGTGATGCGGGCGCGGGAGCAGCTGCGCCACATCCTGGAGGAAGACCATGAAACGTGATCCTCCGAACTGGGATCAGATCGTCCGCGAGCTCAAGGCCATGCCGCCTGTGGATCCGGCGGCACCCGGGCGCATCGTGCAGGAGATCCGGGGCCGCGAGCGGCGCGGATGGGGAGCGGTGGCCCGCGGGTGGCTGCTGCGGAAGCGCCGAGTGATGGTCGCGCCGCTTCCCGCCATGGTGGGCGCGGCCGCCGTCATTGTGGTGCTCGCCGTGCTGCTACGCGGCGCGGGCCCGAGCCCGGGCGAAGCCGGCCCGGAGGCGTCCAGCTTCGGGAAGCACCCGACACAATTCATGGTCGTGGCCCAGGAGGCGACACGCGTCGCGGTCGTAGGCGATTTCAACGGGTGGGATCCCACCACGCACCCGTTGGAGCAAGTCTCGCCCGGCGTCTGGTCGGCGGTGGTGCCGCTCGAGCCGGGACGGCACACGTATGCCTACGTGGTCGACGGAGAACAGTGGATCCCCGACTCGCTGGCTGCCCGCGCGCCAGAAGACGAGTTCGGCGGTCGGAACTCCGTCCTCCTCGTAGCCGAGGGCCTGTGACCCGACCCGAAGCGGTACTCGCCCTCGCGCTCCTCGTTCCGAGCTGGCTCGCGGCGCAGGAGCCGTCGCTGGAGGGTCGCCTCGATCCGGCCACGCGCGCGGCAGTCCTGGCCGTCGTGGACTCTGCACGGGCCGACGGAATCCCGACTCGTCCGCTCCTCAATAAGGCACTCGAGGGAGCGGGCCGCGGCGCCGATCCGGAGCGCATTCTTTGGGCGGTCCGCGGTCTCGCCGATCGACTGGAAACCGCGCGCGATGTACTGGGGTACCAGTCGACGGAGCCCGAGCTGGTGGCGGGGGCGGGGGCCCTGTATGCGGGCGTGCCGCCGGCATCGCTCGCGGAGCTGCGGGGGGCCGTCCCTGGGACATCGGTCGCGCTGCCGCTCGTGGTGCTGGCGGACATGGTGGACCGCGGCGTCCCCACCGATACCGCGACCACGGTACTCGTCTCGCTGGCTCGGGCTGGGGTGGATCATGCCGCGTACGACGCGCTGCGCCTGTCGGTAGCGCAGGACATTCGGGCCGGAGCGGCCCCGGCAGCAGCGGCGTACACGCGCGCCCGAGGACTGCTGCTCGAAGCGGGACGTGTCCCGCAGCAGCGTCCTCCGCCCTAACGCGAGCCGCGGGAGGCGAGCATGCGAATGGGTCGGGTGTATGGGCGAGTCTTCGCTCTGGTGGTTTTGTTGGGCGTTCCAGCGGTCGGGCACGCGCAACGACATTCCGCGATCGATCTCGCCAGCGGCGCGCTCGCCATCGACAGCGCACCCGCACACGCGCTGTTCCTCGGCGGGCGTTTCGGCGTCGACCGTGGAGTGCTGGCTCTCGATGGCGCAGGGAGCTTCGCACTGCTGGGTACGCGTCCGGCACTCGGCGACGCCCACCTCACCGCCCGACTCGCGGCACGCACTGGCAAGCTCCACACCTTCCTCTTCGTGACGGGGCTCGCCGGCGGACTCGTCGATCACGCGTCGAGCTGGGGCGGTCGCGTGGGTATCCGGCCCCGTCTCGAGCTGGGCCCGACTCACTTGTCACTCACCGGAGCCTTGGGCCGTCTTCAGGTTGGGAGCGAGTGGCGTGACGTGCGGACGATCGGCGGCGAACTGAGCCGGCACGTGACCGGTGCGCTCCTCACGCTCTCCGCCGCGTACACCACGTACACCTTCCGCGGCCTCGTGACGCAGCAGCACACCTATTACGTAGCAGGCTTCCCATTCGTGAGTCGCGTCAACGTCACCGGCGACGCGGTCACCTCCTATTTCGATGGCGGCCTGGCGGTCCGGTGGTGGCCCGGGCGGGTGAGCCTGGTGCTCGCGACGGGGCTGCAGGGTGGACAGCGCACACCCACGCGCCCCTGGGGACGCGCGTCTCTCGAAGTACCCATGCACCGGGGCTTGCACCTCGTGGCGCAGGGTGGATGGCAGCCAGCGGTACCCGAACGCGAGCTCCCCAGCATGCGCATCGCGTCGATAGGCCTGAGACTCTCCCATGCGGCACCGGCTCGTTTGGCCGATACGGACGAGGCCGCAACGGTATTGCTGGTCGAGGACGTTCCTGGAACACACCGCCTGCGGCTTTCTGGTGTCAGGGCAGACCGCATCGCGCTCAAGGGTGACTTCACCCAGTGGCAGCCGGTACGGTTGGTGCGGCTCACCGGAACCAACTGGGAGCTTCCGCTCGCCGTGCCAGCCGGCGTGCACCGCGTCTGCGTGCGCATCGACGGCGGTGGGTGTGAGCCCCCACCCGGACTCCCGGTCGCGAGCGACGAGTTCCAGGGTCGGGTAGGAGTGCTCGTCGTGCCCTAGCGTGGTAGCGGGGCGGCGGCGCCACCCCGCACTACATTCCCTGCATGTGCGGCATCTACGGTATGGTGACGTTCGGCGCAGCCCCGCCCGACGCGGCCGCCGTGGTCGAGCGCATGGGTCGGACGCTGAGGCACCGCGGACCCGACGACCGCACCGTGCTCTCCTCGCCCCACGCCCTGGTCGGCACGGAGCGCCTGCGCATCACCGACCTGCTGCCCCGCGCCGCACAGCCGTTCTCCACCCCCGACGGCACCGTCTGGCTGGCCTGCAACGGGGCCATCTACAATGCCGCCGCGTTGCGGGCGCGCTATCCAGACTATCCGTATCGCTCCCGCTCCGACATCGAGCCGATCCTGCCGCTTTACCTCGACCGCGGCCCCGCGGGTGTGGCGGAGCTGGACGGGATGTTCGCCGCCGCGATCTGGGACGCGGGCCGCGCGCGTCTGCTGCTGGCCCGCGACCGCGCCGGTGAGAAGCCGCTGTTCTACGCACACCTCGGCGACACCGTCTGGTTCGCCTCGGAAGTGCAAGCGCTGCTCGAGCACCCAAATCTGCCTCGCGAACTCGATTCCGCCGCGCTCGACGACTACCTGACCTTCGGCTACGTGCGCGAGCCTCGCACCATGTTCGGCGCGATCGCCAAGGTGGAGGCGGGCACGGTCATGAGCTTCGACGCGCAGGGACACGGGGCTCTGCGCTATTGGGTTCCGGAGCTGATCCAGATCGAGCCGATGTCCCTGGAGCGCGCCGAACAGCGACTCGCCGAACATCTGGA
>JBDGYO010000371.1:0-2963 GCA_039584015.1 Gemmatimonadota bacterium
CGCGTCGAGCACCACGGGGTGACCGTAGTCGGTGAGTTGGGCCGCGTGGATGCCCGCTTCGACAGCGGCCTGTGGGTCACGCACGGCCGGGTCCTCGTGTGTGGCGAGGAGCTGCGCCAGCGAGACATACGGCATGACCCAGTCGGGCTGCGCGCGCGCCGCCAACCGGAAATGCTCGATGGCGCGGCGGGGCTGCGCCGTCATCGAGAGAGCGGTTGCCAGGTTGTGGTGCGCTTCGGCGTAACCCGGCGTGATCTCGACGGCCGCCTCGAACTGGGTGATGGCCTCGGCGAGATCGCCGCGGGCCGCGAGCGCGTTGCCGAGGTTGTAGTGAGCGCGAGCGAACGACGGACGGAGGGCGATCGCCTCACGGTAATGCGGTACGGCTTCATCGCCGCGGCCAAGCTGGTCCAGGGCCGTGCCCAGGTTGTAGTGCACGACCGGCTGCCCGGGCTCCAACGCCAGCGACCGCTCGTAGGCGGCGACGCTCTCGGCCAGGCGCCGCGTCGCCCGCAGCGCCTCCGCCAGGTTGAAGTATGCCTCCGCGAAGTCGGGATCGAGCCTCAGGGTCTCCTCGTAGTGTGGGATTGCCTCGGCGGGCTTCCCTTGGGCGGCCAGGGTGATCCCCAGGTTGTTGTGCGTGGCTGCGTGGTGTGGGTTGAGGGCGAGCGCCTCCTCGAACTCGGCGAGCGCCTCATCGAACCTGCCTTCTCTCCGCAACCTGGTGCCGGCGTTGTAGTGCAGGCGCGCCGTCCGCGCATCCTCCATTGGCTGCGACACGAGAGCGAAGTCGCGTCGTAACAGGTCGCCCTCGTCCGCATCGCGCGGCAGCGTCTGAATGATCAGGTCCGCCATTTCGTCCACGGAGCGCGGGCCCCACATGACGCGCTCGGGGGGGGAGTTGGGGTTGTGCGGGTTCTGCGCCGAGTTGTCGTAGGTGAATCGCATGCGGATGACGCTTCCCGCGGGAAGGTCGATCGGCGTAGCGTAGTGGTACTCGTCCTGCCAGTTGAAGTCCCACTGGGGGATGCGGATGAGCCACCGGGTAGTGCCGTCGGGCAGCGTCGCGGTGCCCTCCATGGTCTTGCCCAGGTAATGCGCGTGGGGGTAGACGCCCAGCACCCGCACCGCCACGGGCAACTGGTAGCTGTCCTCCACGAGGTACGCGGTGTCTCCGGCGGGGATGTCCATCGACTCCGATCCCAACTTGATCAGGACCGGCTCCTTCGAGGGAGGCTCATCCGCGAAGTAGAGGCCGACCCGCGCCCGTACGGTCGCCGCTTCACCCAGGGGGCGGAGGTGGATCTGTACGATGAGGTCGGTGCCGGGATCGAGTCGCCAGGCCATGCCTTCGCGTCCCGCGAAGGGGAACTTGCCGGGCGTCCAGCCGATGAAGTAGCCCTCGGGACTTGAGGCACGGCTCATGTTGTACATCCCGTCGAATCCGGGTTCCGGATCGAGTGCGTCCATCTCGCGCGAGGACGGGGTGAAGTCGACCATGATGGTGGCGTGGTGCACGACACCGGTGCGTCCCGGCCGGAACTCGAGAGCCCGGATGTACTGTGTCTCCGTGATCGGCACGGGGACGACCAGGTTGCGATACACGTCGTACCCGTCGGCCGCAACGGTGTAGGCGGGCGCCTCGAGGACCAGGTCGGGCTCCCCCAGCTGCCACTCGTCGCTCACATCGGGCGCGTCGGGCAGGTCGCGCCGCCGTCCGCGGGGCGCTCCCGCCTGGGCCCATTCCTGGAGCACCTGGATCTCGCCGTCGCTGAGCCGTCGGGTTCCGAGGAAGTCACCCTTGCCGTATTCCGGGAGCCAGGGCGGCATGATGCGCTGTTCCGTGAAGGTCGCGATGAGCGGCGCACGCTCCTTCACCGCGTCGTAGGCAAGGACGGTGAACGGGCCGGGGCCGTTCTGGTTGTGGCAGGCGGCGCACTTCTCGTACAGGATCGGGGCGACATCCCGGTTGAACGTCACACCAGCGGATTGGTCGTCGCCCGCCGAGTCCGACCCGCAAGCGGCCAGGACCAGCGCGGCAGCGAGCACGCAAGACGCGCGGCGGGGAAGAGGTCTCTGCTGGATCATGCGTAACACCGGCTGTCCTGGTAGGTGGTTCTACATCACGGCGTCCCAGCGTCACGCGTCAGACGTGATCGAGTGCCCTGTCACGCCAACGGGCGCGTGACTAGCTTCAGGCCATGAACGACGCCGACAACTTGGGCCCGGACCGCAAGGAACGAAAGAGCGAGCCGCTGCTCGACCAAACGGGGCAGGCCATCCTGGAGGGCCGTGACGCAGCCACCTTCCTGTGGCAGGCGCCGGACGATGCCCCCACGCGGCAGCGCATCATCGAGATCCTCGAGCAGGTCAAGCGGGACTCGGCTGCCAAGGGACGCCGCGAGATGCCCAAGATCTGCAACGAGATGCTCACCGCCGCGCGCGCCGAGCCCAGCCCGCAATCCGTGGATATTCTGCAGAACGGGTTCGACCGCCTGTACAAGCTCTGGGGCGCCGCCAAGTCCGGGTTGCTCTGAGTCCGTTCACTCCCTAACAAGTCGTGCTTGACGGAGCATTGACGGGGCTGCGGCGTCTTGAGCACGCCTAGCCAGGGCTCCCGATCGTCCTCGCTGGGACAAGGTAACTAAATCCGAGTACGCTCATCGGCTTTTGCCCTTGCCACACACGTATTGAAGACCACTATTGTGGGAATTCCTCATCCGGACCCTCTGTTCCGGCCATTCGCACGGAGGTGTCGCCATGATCCACCCCACTTGGTCAATCCGCTTCAGCCGTAGGGGGAGGGGGGTGTGCGAGGTGCTCGTGCTCGGCGCCAGCATGCTCATGGGAGGAGCCGCAGCAACCGCTCAGGAGGTGTCGCTCGAGGGGGTCGAGAGCGTGCGACGCGCGACGGTGCTGATTCAGGTGGGTGGCGCCGAGGGAAGCTCGGGGAGCGGGTTCAT
>JBDGYO010000372.1:0-2961 GCA_039584015.1 Gemmatimonadota bacterium
GAGGTGCTGCTCACCTCCCCACCGTTTCGTGCAGCCAAACCGGTGATCGAACGCGTCGAGGGAGACGTGCTGCGGGTGAGCTACTTGGAGGTTGATGATGGCCGTCCGGACGATTGAAGTCCGTGAGCGCGTGATGGCGAAGAACGACGATCTGGCGGCCGAGGTACGCCGCCGACTCGCCGAAACAAGGGTGCCAGCGTTCAACCTGGTCTCCTCCCCGGGGGCGGGGAAGACGCTGCTGTTGGAGCGGACGCTGCAGGAGCTCGGCGCGCGGCTGCGCTTTGCGATCGTGGCCGGCGACGTGCAGACCCAAAACGACGCCGACCGGCTGAGCCGTCACACCGACCAGCTGGTGCAGGCGGTGGTGACGGGCGGTGCCTGCCACCTGGACGCGCGGCAGGTCATGACAGCACTCGAGGAAGTCGACCTCGGCGCCACCGACTTGCTCTTCATCGAGAACGTGGGGAATCTGGTGTGCCCGGCGAGCTGGGACCTGGGCGAGGCGGCCAAGCTGGTGCTGTTTTCTACCACGGAGGGGGAGGACAAGCCGGCGAAGTACCCCAAGATGTTCCAGCAGTCGAGCCACGTGATCTTCACCAAGGTGGACCTGCTGCCGTACCTCACGTTCGACATGGAACAGGCGCAGTCCCACGCACGGAAGGTGAACCCAAACCTGCAGTTCCTGCACACGTCCGCGCGCACCGGCGAGGGGTTGGACAGCTGGTATGCGTTCCTGGAGGAGCGCGCAGCGGAGGCCAAACAGGCGTGACCGCAAAGGCGCAGGCCGCCGAGCACGAGGCGTTGCGCCTCAGTGTCACAGGTGTGGTGCAGGGGGTCGGCTTTCGCCCGTTCGTGCACCGCCTGGCCCTGGCGCACGATCTCGGTGGCTGGGTGCGCAACGAGGCGGGCGAGGTCCAGATCGAGATCGAGGGTCGCTCGCGCGGGGTGCGGGGGTTCCTCCAGGATCTCGTTGCCAAAGCACCGCCGCTGGCGCGCATCGATTCACTGGACGTTGCGCCCACCCGGCCGACGTTTGCCCGCGAATTCCGCATCGTGGAGAGTGTGGATCAGCCCGACCGGCGGCAGCCGGTCTCGCCCGATGTGGCGCTCTGCGCCGCCTGCGAGCAGGAGTTGTTCGACGCGGCCGACCGCCGCCACCGCTATCCCTTCATCACGTGCACCGATTGCGGTCCTCGCTTCACGGTGATCGAGGCCATGCCGTACGACCGTGAGCGCACCAGCATGCGCGTGTTCTCACAGTGCGACGCGTGCCTGCGGGAGTACCGGACGCCGGACGACCGCCGCTATCACTCGGAGAGCAATAGCTGTCCGGCGTGCGGGCCCAAGGTCTGGCTCGAGACGGCGGAAGGAACCGGCGAGGCAACGGAAGGGGGGGAGGCGCTGGAGCGCGCGGCGCAGGAGCTCCGGGCAGGACGGATCGTGGCCGTGCGCGGACTGGGTGGCTTCCACCTAGCCGCAGATGCCACGAACGACGCGGCGGTGGCACGCTTGCGCGAGCGCAAGGCGCGCGAGGCGAAGCCTCTGGCCGTCATGGTACGCACGGTGGAGGACGCGCGACGCCTCGGTGACGTGGGGAGCGTGGAAGAATCGCTGCTCACGTCGCGGGAGCGGCCCATCGTGTTGCTGCGCATGCTGCCCGATTCCGGTCTGGCGGCCTCGTTGGCTCCGGGGCTCGACACGGTAGGGGTGATGACGGCGTATACCCCGCTGCATCAGTTGCTGCTGGATTCCACGCGCCTCCCGCTGGTGATGACCAGCGGCAATCTGAGCGAGGAGCCGATCGCCACGGCGAATGACGACGCCCGGCAGCGGCTGGGAGCCATCGCAGACGTTCTCTTGCTGCACGACCGCGATATCGTGGCGCGCTACGACGACTCGGTCGTGCGGGCGGTGGACGGGGCCCCGCTGTTCCTGCGGCGCGCGCGCGGCTACGCACCGCTTCCCGTGGCGTTGCCGGTGGAGGTAGGGCGGCCCGTCGTGGCCGTGGGACCGCACCTCAAGAACACTTTCACGCTGGCGCATGGCCGCACCGCCTACGTGAGCCAGCACATCGGTGATCTGGAGAACCTGGAGACGCTGGAACACTTTCGCGCTTCGCTCACGGCCTTCAAGCAGTTGTTCCGCATCGAGCCTGAGGTGGCGGTGCGGGACATGCATCCCGGGTACCTCTCGACGCGGGTCGCAGCGGAGCTGGAGTTGGAGGAGACGTTCGAGGTCCAGCATCACCACGCGCATGCCGCCGCGGTGGCGGCGGAGTACGGCGTGACCGACAGGGTCATCGGGGTGTCGTACGACGGCACCGGCTACGGGGACGACGGCGCCGTGTGGGGTGCCGAGATCCTGGTGAGCGACCTCGCAGGATACGAACGCTGCGGCCAGTTGCGTTACGCACCCTTGCCGGGCGGCGATCTGGCCGTGCGACGACCCTGGCGTGTCGCACTGGGGTATCTCTCGCTCGAGCCGGGAGCCGCGGCGTCGTTTGCGCGTGCCTTCGACGAGGTTGAGATTGGGGAACGCACTCTCGCCGAGCAGCAGATCGAGCGTCGCCTCAACGCACCCCTGGCATCGAGTATGGGGCGCCTGTTCGATGCGGCGGCCGCGGTCCTGGGCACGCGACGCGTGGCGCACTATGAGGGCCAGGCCGCGATGGAGCTGGAGGCGCTGGCCGGCCAGGCGCCGGCCGAGCCACTGCCTTTCCCGGTGGTCAACGCGGGTGATGGCAAGCAGGTGTTCGACCCACTCCCCTTGCTGCAGGCGCTCGGCGAACGACTGGCTGCAGGGTACGATGTGGCGGAACTCTCGGCACGGTTCCACGAGAGCGTGGCTGCGGCGACCGCCGTCGCCGTGCGGCGGGTGGCCGAGGCCACCGGCCTCTCCACGGTGACATTGGGTGGTGGGGTGTTCCAGAACGCGCGGCTCCTCGCGTCGGTGCGGGCGTTG
>JBDGYO010000373.1:0-2958 GCA_039584015.1 Gemmatimonadota bacterium
TCTTCGTGCCCGCGGGTCACGGGGTCGAACGAGCCGGGATAGATCGCGATGCGTGTCATGGTGCGTAGACGAAGGTTAGGGCCACGTCGCCGTAGCGGCGGGTGTCGTCGCCGGGAAGTGCGAGGGTCGCACGATGCTCCACGCCGAGCACCGCTGCAAAGCGGCACTCGCGGAACACCTCGACGAGCCGTTGGGCATGATCAGTAGTATACGGCGGGTCCGCCAGCGCCACATCATACGCGCCCTCGGGCAGCCGCTGGGCGATCCGCAGCGCGTCGCCCCGCCGGATGCGCACCCGGTCGGTCACGCCGAGCGCGGCCACGTTGGCCTTGAGGGCCGCGAGCGACCCCGGGAGCAGCTCCACGAACTCCACCCGCTCGGCGCCGCGCGAGAGCGCCTCCAGCCCGAGCGCGCCGGAGCCGGCGAACAGGTCCAGCACGGTGGCGCCGGCGACACGCTCGCCCAGAATGCTGAACCACGCCTCCCGCACCTTCTCGGTCGTGGGGCGCACCCGCGCGTCCTTGGGCTCCTCCAATCCGCGTCCCTTGAACTCGCCGGCGATGACCCTCACGTGGAGCCCGTCGTTCGTATCGCGACCACCCTCGCCTGGAGCTTGCTCCTCCCCCGCCATTCGTTGCGCTCCAGCTTGAGCGCGACGTCCACCGGGGTACCCGACCAACCGGACTCGACCCGATCGGCCCAATTGAAGGCGATCGCCTCGATGCGCCCCGTCCCGTCGTCCAGCGTGAACTTGAGATGGTTGGCGCCCACCGTGTTGTGGTGGCGCACGGCGCCGCCGCTCACACCGAACACCGGCGCGGGGTTGCCCGGCCCGCACGGCTCCAGGTGGCGCAGCAGCCGCTCCAGTTCGTCGTCCATACGCTCCACGGAGACCACGGCGTCGATCCGTTGCGTCGGCACGAGGTCGTCGGGCGTGAGCCGCTCGCGGGAGACCACGCCGAATGCCTCGCGGAAGGCCTCCAGGCGGTCGCGCCGCAGGGTGAGCCCGGCAGCCATCTTGTGGCCACCGTAGCGCTCGAGATGCGGCGCGCACGCCTCCAGCGCGGCGTGCAGATCGAACGGCGCGATCGAGCGTCCCGAGCCCCTGCCTTCCTCACCGTCCAGCGTCACGAGGATGGCGGGACGCGCGTAGCGCTCCACCACGCGCGAAGCGACCAGGCCGATCACGCCGGCGTGCCACCCCTCGCGCGCGAGCACCAGACCATAATCCCGATCCAGATCCACCTGCGCGTCGATCTCCTCGAGCGCCTCATCCAGGGTGCGTTCGTCCACTGCCTGCCGCTGCTCGTTGATCTGCTCCAGCCGGCGTGCGAGGTTGCGCGCTTCCGTATCGTCGTCCGACAGGAGCAACCGCACTCCGTCCATCGCCTCACCGATCCGCCCCGCGGCGTTGAGCCGGGGAGCGAGGATGTAGCCCAGCTGCCCTGCCCGCAGCTCCCGCCCCGCGAGCCCCGCCGTGTCGACCAGGGCACGCACGCCGCGCCAGCGGGACGCCGCCAGCATCTTGAGCCCGTAGCGCACCAGCGTGCGGTTCTCACCCGTGAGCGGCACCACGTCGGCCACGGTCGCGAGCGCCACGAGATCGAGAAAATGGTACGGCAGGTTGTCGGGGAGACCGAGGGCGCGAACCAGCGCCTGCGCCAGCTTGAACGCCACGCCCGCGCCGCACAGCTGGCCGAGTCCCGACGCGCAGTCGGGGTGTTGCGGGTTCACCACCGCGTTGGCAGGTGCCACGACGCCGGGCAGATGATGGTCGGTCACGACCACGTCGATGCCCTCGGCCCGCGCCTGGCGGATCGGCTCGACCGCCGCGGTCCCGCAATCGCAGGTGACGATCAGCGAGGCGCCGTGCTCGCGAGCCTGGGCCAGCCCCGCCGGCCCGAAGTCGTAACCGTCGCGGACCCGGTGCGGCACGAACGGCACCACCTGGGCGCCCGCCTCCCGCAGCACGCGCGTGAGGAGCGCGGTGGCACACTGGCCGTCCACGTCGTAGTCGCCGTGCACCAGGATCGTGCGGCCCTCGCGGGCGGCACGGCTCGCCAGCTCCACGGCGGTGTCCATGTCGCGCAGAAGATGGGGATCGCTCAGCGTCCCGAGCTCGGGACGGAGGTAGCGTTTGGCGTCGGTCGGAGACGTGTACCCCCGCTGGACCAACAGCGCAGCGAGGGTCTCGGGAATGTTGAGGGCATGCACCAGCGGATCGACGTGTGCCGGGTCCGTCGGCTGCGCCACGGCCCACCGCGGCGGAGCTGCGGTCATTCGCCGCCGTCGTATATCAGCACCCCGCATGCTTCACATGGCTCCACGCCGCTGCCCCCCAACACCTTCTGCCGCCGGTGCAGCGGCACCGACGTGTAACAATGCCCGCACGCCCCGTTGTGGATCGGGTACAGCGCGAGCGGCGCGCGACCTTGGCGGATGCGGTCGTAGCGATCCTGCAACTGTGACGGCACCGGCTTGGCGGTCTCGTCGCGGTCGGCGCGAGCACCCTGCAGCTTGTCGCCGATCTCGGCCTGCTTCGCCGCGATCTCCTCCCGCTTGGGCGACTGGCCCGCTCGAACCTCCTCGAGCTTCTGTTCCTCCTCGGCCGCGAATCCCTCTGCCTCCCGCACCTTGTCGGCCGAGCGAACCCACTCCGCCTCCTCTTTGGCCAGCACGGTGCGGGCGAGATCCAACTCCGCCATGAGGTTGGAGGCCTCCTTGGCACCGCGCACCCACTCGAGCCGCTGCCGCCGACGCTCCTGCATCACGCGGTAGCTCTCGATCTTCCCTTCCAGGTCCTGGCGCCGCTTGTCGGATTCGTCAACCCGCGACTTCGCCGCGCCGAGGGACTCCTCGGCCTGCGCAAGCTCGTCGTCCAGCTGCTGCAGCTCCGGCTCCAGGGCGGCGAGCTCCGCCTCCAGGTCCATCACGATCTTGTCCTTCCCCTGCAGCTTC
>JBDGYO010000374.1:0-2957 GCA_039584015.1 Gemmatimonadota bacterium
TCTGATGATCAATCACACCATGCGCATGGTTCCAGACCAGGACATCGTGATGGAATGGGGCAGGAAATATTACCTAAGACTTGAAGCGTTGTTGTTGGAAACTGCGGACAGAATACTCGGTCAGAGCTGACCGTTAGACGGCAGCCGGAGGTGAGGAGCTCATGCTACCGAAGGAGCAGCGGAAGGCCTTTGATGCCTTCTATGAGTCGGCCCGATACAACAAGATCTTAGAGCCGAAGACCACACTGATGCTCCACATGGCGGTTTCGGCCGGTAGGATCCAGGCGCAGTTCCGCGAGGTCCGCCAGAGACACACTGAGCGCCGTGAGCCATAGGTACTGGCGCTGCCGTCTAACCCGCGGATGCACCTGCGGAGGCGTGAACCGAGGAGCGTTCCCCTGAGAAAAGTCTTCAGTATCCTCAGTCTTCTGTCGCTGGTGGTCCTGCCGGCAGCGTCCTCCCTCGCCCAGGTGGAGCGCCGTGAGGTGGGCAACCTGGTCCTGGAGGACATTCCCGACATCCCGCCGGAGGTGGTGCAGCGCACGCGTGAGTACACGAATTTCCGTTCGGCAAGATTCACCGGCTGGCATCCTGACGGGCAGGGCCTGTACGTGGCGACCGGTTCGCAGATCCACTACGTGGAGCGACCTGGTGGCTCACGGCAGCAGCTCACGTTCTTCAACGAGGCTGTGGTTGGAGCCGCTGTCCGGCCCGCCGGTCAGCCAGCGGGATTCTTGTTCCTCAAGGACGTAGGGGGTAGTGAGTTCTATCAGATCTTCTACTTCGACCGGGCCACCGGTGAGCATAGCGTTCTCACAGACGGCCAGTACTGGAAAGGAGGTCTTGTCTGGTCGCAGGGGGGTGACCGTTTCGTCTACTACAGCACGGCCCGCAACGGCCGCGACTGGGATATATATGTGGCCGACGTGGAGGACCCTGGTGTCGCCCGCATGGTTCTGGAGGCCGAGGGCCCTTACTATCCGATGGAATGGTCCCCTGACGATTCCCGCCTGCTGGTGCGGCAACAGGTGTCGTGGACAGAGTCGTATCTGTACGTGGTTGACCTGAGTAGCGGTGAAGTCACCCGGCTGAATCCCTCGGATGAGAAGATCGCGTACGGAAGAGATGCAGCGTGGTCCCGGGACGGCCTAGGCGTGTACTACACCTCCGATGAGAACAGCGAATTCCAGCGTCTCCGCTACTACGATCTGGCCAGTGGCCAGAGCACGGTTCTCACAGGAGACGTACCCTGGGACGTCGAAGCCCTGGAAGTGTCCCACAAAGGGGACGTGATCGCCTTTATCACCAACGAGGATGGCATTGACCGGCTGCACCTGCGGATGATCACGGGGTGGAGGACGGTGCCGGTGCCGGAACTGCCGGTGGGGCTCATGAGGGGCTTGAAGTTCAGCCCCGACGACCGGCAGCTGGGGCTGACCCTGAATACGCCCCGGACGCCCAGCGACACCTATACCCTGGACATCAGTAGACGCATACTCACCCGCTGGACTTACAGCGAAGTGGGCAGTTTGAAGACAGAGGACTTCTCGGTGCCGGAGCTCATTCACTATCCCACCTCGGCCGAGCCGGAAGCTCCGCACCGCATGATCCCGGCCCTCTATTACAGGCCAGCCAGAGTGGAGCCGCCCTACCCGGTGATCATCTCCATCCACGGGTCCGAGGATCAGGCCCGGCCGTCCTTCTCGTCCACGTACCAATACTGGATCAACGAGCTGGGGGTGGCCCTGCTGGAACCCAACGTGCGCGGCTCATCCGGTTACGGCAAGACGTACGTGCAGTTGGATGACGGCGTCAACCGGGAACGATCGGTGCGCGACATTGGCGCGCTGCTGGACTGGATCGAAGATCAGCCGGAGTTGGACAAGGACCGGGTAGCTGTCTACGGAGGTTCCTACGGGGGCTATATGGTGCTCGCCTCCATGACCCACTACAACGACCGATTGAAAGCCGGGGTCGAGATTGCGGGCATCAGCAATTTCGTCACGTTTTTGGAGAACACGCAAGAATACCGCCGTGACTCGCGGCGGGCGGAGTACGGCGACGAGCGGGACCCGGAGATGCGGGAGTTCCTCACCAGCATCTCACCGGTCACCAACGCCCACAAGATCACCAAGCCGATGTTCGTCGCCCAGGGCCTGAACGATCCCCGAGTGCCAGCCAGTGAGTCGGAGCAGATCGTGGCGACAATCCGTGAGAACGGAGGCCAGGTGTGGTACATGCTGGCCAAAGACGAGGGACACGGTTTCCGGAAGAGGGTCAACAGCCGTTTCTACCGACAAGCCGTGGTGCTGTTCTGGGAGCATTATCTCTTGAAGTAGAGCTGCCGGGGTCAGCGGCCTGCCTTAAGCTAGCCGTGCATCAACCTTCCCGTTGCCAGACGACTGCGATCCTACCTCACGAACAGCACTTGCCAGAAACCCACCGTGATCACCTGAGCCCCCATTCGTAACAGCGCGGTAGCGAGGTGTCCCCCGTGGGCCCCGGTCTACAATCTGTCAGCTTGACCAGACCCCATCGCCGGGCGTTGTCGTTTCCGGGCCGTTAAACTGAACAAACCTGCTTCAATTTCACCCTTGCGAGACGTGTCCCGGCCGACACATTAGCCGTATCCATCGAACCGCCGAGTGGCCTCGACGGCCCCGCCTCGCCAGAGCGAGCGCCCGCCAAGCTGGACGCCCCGCCGACGAGCAGGACCCACGACCAGCGACGGGAAGCTGCCAAATAGCTCCCGAATCGAGGGTGACGGCATGATCGCCCGCAACGTCTGCCAGGGTCGATCCCCAAAGAACCCAGAAGAGCAATGGGCCGCTCGTAGTACTGGCGGTTGGAGTGCTGTTGTAAGCAAGACACAGGAGGTCACCATGAGATTCAAAGCACTACCTTTTGCTCTGGTCGGATTCGCCGTCGTGGCAATGGGTTGCGCGGATGACGGAGTG
>JBDGYO010000375.1:0-3454 GCA_039584015.1 Gemmatimonadota bacterium
CTCCCTGTTCTCGAAGGCCCGGGCCTCGTGCTCCACCGGTGAGGTCAGGGTATGCCATGCCATGTCCAGGTAGGCCGCAGCCTGGAACTCCACGGTGATGAAGCCCTGGTTGAAGGTGGACGACGCCTCGAGCTTCTCCACCAGCTCGTCGGAGATGACCTCGCCGGTCACGTAGTGCTTCGCGTACATGCGGAGCACCTCCGGCTCGCCCATCCAATTCTCCATGATCTGGGAGCCGAACTCCACGAAGTCCCGAGGCACCGACGTGCCACCCAGCGACTCGTAGGTGACGTCGGAGAGGAGTCCGTGGATCGCGTGGCCACACTCGTGGGCCAGGGTCAGAGCGTTGTCGAAGGTGATGAGGGCCGGGCCATCCCCGGCGGGGGCGGCGAAGTTGAAGTTAGTGGTGACGATGGCGGTTCGTTCGCCGCCCAGGCGCCCCTGCTTCTGGAGGCTGTTCATCCATGCGCCGAACCGCTTCGTCGGCCTGGCGAAGAAGTCCATGTAGAGGACCCCCAGGTGGCTGCCGTCAGCCTCCCTCACTTCGAAGACCTTCTGGTCCGGGTGCCAACGGGGCAGATCGAGGCGCTCGCGGAAGGTGAGCCCGTAGAGATGGTTCGCCACCATGAACACGCCTTCCCTAACCGCGCTCACCTCGAAGTAGGGAGCGATGGCTTCCGGGTCCAGGTCGAAGCGGGCCTTCCTGACCTTCTCTGTGTAGTGGCGCCAATCCCAGCCCTCCAGCTCCCCCTCCACTCCCTCGGCGTTCATCACCTCCTGCATGTCGGCCCGCTCCTGCTTGGCGACGGCCAGGGCGGGGGCCCACACCTCGTTCAGCAAGCTCATGACCCGGTCCGGGGCCTCGGCCATGGCGTCCGAAAGCACGAAGTGGGCGTGGGTCGGATACCCCATGAGCTGCGCCTTCTCCGCCCGGAGCGCCGCCATCCTGGAGAGGATTTCCTTGTTGTCGAACTCGTTGTCATTGTCCCCCCGCATGGCGTAGCCCATGAAGATGTCACGCCTCAGCTCCCGGTTGGTCGAGGACTCGAGGAACGGGTTGATGGAGGGCCGCTGAAGGGTGAAGGACCAACCGGAGTCATGTCCCCGGCGCTCCGCCTCTTCGGCTGCAAGCGCCACCAGGTTGGCCGGGAGGTTTCCCAGATCCGCCTGGTCGGTGACGTGGAGCTCGTAGGCGTTCGTCTCGGCCAGGACGTTGTCTCCGAAGGCGGTGGAGAGCTCCGCCATCTCGCCGTTGATCTCTCGAACCCGAGCCTTGGCGTCGTCATCCAGGTCGGCGCCCCTACGGACGAATCGCTTGTGGGTCTCCTCCAGCAGCTTCGCCTGCTCCGGGGTCAGATCCAGGTCCTCCCTCTGGTCGTATACCGCCTTCACCCGGAGCCAGAGATCGGGATTCAGGTTGATGTCGTCGGAGTGGGCTGCCCTTACCGGGGCCAGGTCCCGATTGATGGCATCCATGGTGTCGTTGGTAAGAGCCCCCCTCTTGGCACCGAAGACCCGGCCCACCCGGGTGTACATGGCGCCGGCGGCTTCCAGCGCTTCGATGGTGTTCTCGAAGGTGGGAGCCTCGGGCTCGGTGACGATGGCCTCGATATCGGCCTTGTGCATCGCCATGGCCTCCGCGAAAGCCGGCTCGTAATGCTCGTTCTCGATCAGATCGAAGGGGGGCACCCCGAAGTCGGTGTGCCACTCGGCCAGGAGCGGGTTTTCATGTCCGCTGATTCTAGACGGAGTGGGAGCATCTCCCCCGCAGGCGGCGAGGGCGATGAGCACGGTCAGCGCGATGGTGCGCGTGAGCGGGAAGTACAAACGCGTGAGGGGTCTCACAGGAGCCTCCATTGGACGGAAGAAGGAGAACCCGCGCGCTGACTTGGTGGCATCGTCGGCACGTTTGTATCGAGACGTGCATCGCCGCAGGCGGCGAGCCGTCAAAGTCAGCGCTCGCTGTTTCGAAATCTGAGATCAAGGTGCTCGCAAAAGAGCAGGCCGCAACCCTTAAATCAGAGGGATTTCATCGGATTGGAGGTCAGGCGTGGGCTGTGAGAGTGCCTCGCCCAACACCAGAATGCCGGGGGTGGGATACACCAGGATGGCCGCCCACGAGATCGATCACCAGATCGCTGAAGGAAGCTCAGGTATCCCGCCACACAGGCAGAACGGCCGACTTTGAACCCGCCGCATTCCAGAGCTATGGCGACGGAGCCCCCCCCCCTCTACCACCCACCGATGGTACCAAACACCTGAACCGGGGATGCGGCGTTCTGCCGCGGTACCGTCGACTCATGCATTGCGGTATAGGGGCAGGTAACGGGAAGGGGAACAGAAGGGCTCCCTGGCGCCATAGCGACGTTCCTGGGGCTCTCAAGAGGCTTCTCTTTCCTGTTCCCCTATGCCGCTGACAGCGCCAACGGCAGCGGGGTGTGCTTGTTCTGCATCTCAACTGAAAGCCCCGAACGTTGCTCGGACGCTCACGGCACTCTACGGTCGGTTCCGCTACGCCGCCCACCCTTTCGGCGGTCCCTCCCCCTGTAGAGGTAGAGGTCCTCGACCATGGGCATGGGGAACCCATGGGGCATGAACACTCGCCGCTCACGCTGGCGTCGCTCCTTGCCCAACCGACGATCGAAGCGTTCCCGACGGCGGTCTTCCAAATGGCGTTCCTTCATAGTTCCTTGCCCATCCAACTGGGCGTCGGCAGCACAGCGGGCCGTCGAGACCATCGGCGGGATTATTGTGACCTGTTGCTTGCCCAGCCGTCATCCTACGGCGTTGGCTTCAACCCCGTCTCCACCCACGTCTTTAGCGCGAGGAATGCGCCTTCCTGCTCTGGAACCGTGAATGCGCAGTGGCCGAACGCGTCCACGGGCAACTGCAGCAACATGTCGGATCTTCCCGCGGCCGAGACCAGACCCGCATAGGCGGCCTCGTGGAAGATGTAAGGTGACGACGGGAATGGCCAGCTTACCGCTGGGCTGGTACCAATGCTCCAGGTAGTACGCGGCGTCGGGGGTCGCTTCGAAACGCTGAACGCCGTCGTTGAGGGCGTCGTCATCGGAGGAGCCCGTGTACTCAGTGTCGATGTTGCCCACCATGATACGGGCGTGGGTCCGCCCGAGCAGGTCTTCGGTACCAACGATGTTGTAGTAGAGCCCAGACAGGATCGACCCAATGAGCTCGGGGGTGGAGGTGTACTGGATCCCGAGCTGATCTACTCCTGCCATTTCAGCCGCTCGCAACGGGAAGGTCGCGATGGCCCCAGAGACGGCCGGTACCACATGCGCATCGAAATCCAGCCATTCCGGAATCTCGAAGACCGTGCCGGGAATGACTCCCGGATAGAAGTAGTCGAACAGCACGCGCAAGTTCAGGAGGTACTCGACCTGCAGCGGCCCGCCTCCCACGAGCCCGCACATCGGAAGAGCGCCGTCAAACAGCT
>JBDGYO010000376.1:0-2947 GCA_039584015.1 Gemmatimonadota bacterium
GCCAGGGTCTCGGCCTCCACGCCACGCTCGTCGGGCCGCATCGCCCAGCCACCGTCGCCGTTGGCCAGGAAGTTGACGTTGGCACCGCCGGGAAGAACCGGATGAGCCCTGAGGGCCCTGCCCCGCTGGAGCAGGGGCACCGCGGCCAGATCGTCGACTCGGACGATCAGGTGGGGCACGCCCACCGTCGTGAAGTGGATCGAGTCCTCTCCGGTCGCGAGGTCGATCTCGGGCTCGGTGAGCTCGCCCACCGGCGGGGCCAGGATCTCGGCCGCCTCCTCACCCGGAAGGCACCGCCCCTCGACGTCGCCGGCATCGGTCTCCAGGGTCAGTCCATCGGACGGCGCAAGCTCCAGCCAGGCGGCGAGGCGGGTGGCACACAAGGCCCCGTTGCCACACATGGGGGCCCGGCTACCATCTGAATTGAAGAAGTGGAACCGCACCGCCCCCGGGCGGGAGCCCGGCTCGAGCACCGCTAGGCCGTCGGCGCCCACGCCGGTGCCCCGGCCGCAGACCTCCCGAATCAGCTCGGGGGTCCACCGCTCCACGGGCTGGGTCCGACCGTCGGCCATCACGAAGTCGTTCCCCGACCCCGACATCTTGTAGATGACGATGCCGTTGCCGCTCATGCCCTAATCTAGTGCTGGGATGCCCCCAATACAGGGGTCGGGGACGGCCCTACAGGCGCCGGAATAGCGCTTTGAAGCGGAGCCGCCACACCATCCAGATCGCCTCCCGCACGATGGCCCCCGACATCTTGCTGGTCCCCTCGATCCGATCCACGAACACGATGGGGATCTCCACGACGCGAAAGCCCTTCCGCCAGGCTCGGAAGCTCATCTCGATCTGAAAGGAGTACCCGTTGGAGTGAACGGCATCCAGATCGATGGCCTCGAGCACCCGGCGGCGGAAGCACTTGAACCCTCCCGTCGCGTCGTAGATCCGGTGGCCGGTGATCACCTTGGCGTAGATGTTGGCCGAATAGCTGAGGAGGAGCCGCGTCATGGGCCAGTTGACCACCGTGACGCGGCCCTCGAGGTAGCGCGAGCCCAGGACCAGATCGGCGTCCTGCGCAGCGTCGAGGAACTGCGTCAGGTGCTTGGGATCGTGCGAATGGTCCGCGTCCATCTCGAACACGTACTCGTAGTCCCGCTCCAGGGCCCAGCGAAAGCCCGTGAGATAGGCCGTGCCGAGCCCCAGCTTCCCTTCCCTGTGCACCACGTGGACCCGCGGGTCGGTCGCGGCGATCTCGTCGGCGAGCTTGCCCGTCCCGTCCGGCGAGTTGTCGTCGATCACCAGCACCTCGAGCCGCTCGTCCTGGGCCAGCACCTCCGGTACGATGCGCGGCAGGTTCTCCGACTCGTTGTACGTCGGGATGATGACCAGGGCGCGCTCAGCCACCCGGCCTTCTCCTGCGCGAAACGGGAGGAACGACCATGCCGACGGCAACCACAGCGAGACTCAGCAATGAAATCAACTTGCCACTCCGATAATCGGCACTCCGGAACTCGAGCTCCACCATCTCGGCCCCTGCGGGAACTACCACGGTGATGAGCGATCCGTTCCCTCGGGCCACCGTCGCGTCGGCCCCGTCCACCGTGGCCTGCCAGTCGGGGTACCAGTTCTCACTCACCGTCACATACCCGTCAACGGGGGCCGCCGGCTCCAGGCGCAGCCGCATCCGGCCGGGCTCCCAGGCCTCGACCTGTGCCGCCACCGGCTCCGTCTCGGGCGCTTCGTCAACCGGCGCAGGCTCGAGCGGCGCGTCCAGCGACAGCAGCACGAGGCTGCCGGGATCGAACGTTGAATTCGGGTTCGCAATCACAACCGCCGCCTGGTCATCCGTCACTTTGACGGCGGCCGTCACGTAGCGGGCGTACGGCTGCGGCTCCCGCCGCTCGTAGAGGTCGGCCACCGTGCCCGACGACGCCTCCACGCCGCCGATGATGCGATCATACCCCGGAATGCTGTCCGTGCGCTGGCGGATCTCCACGGGCAACACCACGTACCGCACGGCGAGCATGTCCCACATGCGGAAGCTGGTCAGATTGGCCCAGCGATTCTTGCCGCCCAACAGCTGGTCGAAGGCGTGCAACTCGTTGCCGTGATGCCCCAGGAGCTGCGGCACCCCGAGACCCATCAGCGCGGAACCCTGGTACACCTCCATGCCTGGGAGGCTGAGTACGCGGTAGGGCTCGGCGGTGGCCTTGAGACGCTCGGTCAGGGGATCGGGTTGGTGTAGCTCCTGGTGCACCCGGCTATACACCCAGAAGGGCTGGACGTTGCGCCACAGGTCGGCGCCCACCAGGAGTGGCAGGCCCAGACAGAGGGCGGCAGCCGGCACCTTGCCGCGGGCGAACCCGACGACCAAGACGGCCAGCGCCACCAGTGCCGCCCCGCTCAGGAACGCGCCCCAGCGGATCACTCCCTGGGCCGCCTCCGCGCGCATGACGGCACCCTGCCCGAGACTCTCGACCGGAAGCGCAAGCGCCTTGGCAAACCCGCCGACGACTCCGACCAGCGCCAGCACGACGACGCCGGCACCGATGCTGAGCCACGCCGTGGTGTACGCTTTGGCCTCTCCTCGCTCCACGCGCTCCGCACCGAATGCAGCGAGGGCGGCAACCACGAAGCCCACGACGAAGAAGGCCATCCCCGGTGCGCGCGTCTGCTTCACGAAGGGCATCACCCACCACCAGAGCCGGTAGAACGGAGTCGAGTCGCTCAGGCTCACCAGCAGGAAGAGCAGGCCGATGCCACCCAGCCAGTAGGCCAGGCGGCGGCGTGGACCGAGCGCGCCCAGCACCGCCAGAGCCACGACCGGAAGTCCGAGATACTCCGAGTGCAGCTTGATGAAGTTGGAGCCCCAATAGACCTCGCGATCCCCGGCGAAGCGCGCCAGCAGGAACTCCGGCACGTGCTCCCATGGGATGCCGTACGAGGCCGA
>JBDGYO010000054.1:0-17851 GCA_039584015.1 Gemmatimonadota bacterium
CGATGGGGAAACCGTCAACCGCGACGGGTTCCTCACCGTTGCCACCCGGATCATGCCGCGCCGCCAGGTCGCGATGACCGACGGCATCCGCGCCAGCCTGGAGCGGATCTACCAGCACGCCGTTACCGGATGAGGGTCGCGGTGCTCGGATCCGGCAGTCGCGGTAACGCGATTGCCGTGACCAGCCGCGGCCGCACCATCCTGATCGACGCCGGCTTCGGCTCCCGTACACTCAAGCAGCGGGCCGAGGCTGCGAGCGTCGATCTCGAGCGGCTCGAGGCGGTCGTGCTCACCCACGAGCACGGTGATCACACGCTCGGTGCCGCCGCGATCGCGCAGCGCGGCCGGTGCCCGGTGTACGGATCGCCGGGAACCCTGGCGGCGTTGCAGGATCGCCTGGCGGGTGTCGAGACCGCTCCGCTCCCTCCGCACGAGGTGGTAACCATCGGACCTTTCGCCGTGCGGGCGTGCCGTACGAGCCACGATGCGCGAGAGCCGGTGGCCTTGCTGCTCGGCGAAGCGCGGTCGGGCGAGCGCGTGGGGATCGCCTACGATCTCGGCCGACCGACTGCGCAGGTGCGCTACCTCCTGCAAGAGGCCACTTGTCTCATTCTGGAGGCGAATCACGACGATCTGCTGTTGCGCACCGGTCCCTACCCTGCCGCGGTGCGTGAGCGGATCGCCGGACCCGGCGGTCACCTCTCCAACCGGGAAGCCGCCGAATTGCTCGCCGAGCTGTGGCACCCTGGGCTCCATACCGTGGTGCTGGCCCATCTCAGCGACCGCTGCAACAAGCCCGAGCTCGCCAAGGCGGCCGTCGAGAGCGCGTTGAAGCGCCGTGGGTTTCGCGGGGGTGTGCTGGTCGCCGCGCAGGACGCGCCACTGATTCCGTTCGAGGTGAAGGCGGAGCAGTACGCCCTCGACGGGCTCGACTAGTCGAGCGGCAGGGCCTCCACGTTGCCCAGGGGCGTCACCTGCGGCTCCCACTCCCGCATCATTTGCGTGAACGCGTGGGCGATCTCCCCGTCGAACTCGTAGCCTGACCGCTCCTCGAGATAGGCCAGTACCATCGTAGCCGGCCACGCCGACCGGTAGGGTCGATTGCTGCGCAGCGCATCGTACACATCGCACACGTGCACCAGTCTCGACGCGCGATGGCACTCCCGGTCGAACTTGAGGGACGGATACCCTCCGCCGTTGATCATGATGTGGTGTTCGTACGCCACAACGGCCGCCAGGTCGAGATCGGGACTCGACGTGATGATGATGCGCGCCCCTTCCGTCGGGTGGCGACTCATGATCCGCCGCTCCCGCTCCCCCCAACCACTCTTCCTCGTGAGGATTTCGTACGGGATGGCGGTCTTGCCGATGTCGTGCAGCAGGCCCGCGACACCGAACGCGCGCACGTCCCGTGCCCCTAGGCCGAGCCACTCAGCCAACGCCATCGTGAGGACGCACACATTGAGGGCGTGTGTCGTCGTGTACTCGTCGACCTGCCGCAGCTTGAGTAGCGGAACCAGCATGGCCTGATCGCCGCGCATTGCCACGGTGAGGGCCCGCACCACGGCCTCGGCCTCCACCAGGGGCAGCGGACGCTGCTGGGATACCTCCTGGTGCATCCACTGGATCGTGTCTGCCTCTTCGCGCAGCGAGTAGGAAACCTCGGCCGTCGTGACCTCGTGAGATTCGAGTTCGTCGGCCCCCTGGATGCCGAGGACGCCGAACCGGATACCGCTGGGCCGCATCTGCCGTGCTTCGGCCGTGTCGACGTACTGCAGTGTGAGGCGCGCGAGCGTCTCACCCAGGAAATCCTCCAGCTCCTCACGCGTGGCCGTGTGATCGAACTGGAGCCGCTGGATACCCGCATCGGCCAAGCGCTGACTCCATTCCCAGGCGCGCATCTCGCGCAATGGCATCGTGCGGTACACCACCTCGTCGCCCAGGAAGGAGAACTCGGGGTGCTCGTCCTCGCTCAACAGGTCGAGTAGCCGCTCGAACGCCAGGTCCAGGGCGCTCTCGCGGGAGCGGTGCCCGGTTGGGTAGAGCCCGAAGGAGGAGAGCGCCTGGGCCAGTGCGTTGAGAAAAGCGACAGCGTGGGTCACGCGGCCTCACCCCCGCCGGCTGTCGCGGCACGCGCGACCTCGGGATCCTTCGACTTGGCGGCGGCGGCGAGTGCGCGCGCGGCGCGGGCATCGTCGCTCCGGTGTTGCAGGGCCTCCAGCGCTGCCAGGTACTCGGGCGACTTGGGCGGGAGCGTCATCCAGAACAGACGGCGACGCGGCTCCGCAAACCCCAGCAGGGTCTGCAGGGCGAGGGCATGCCCGGAGCGACCCAAGGCCCGCAGTGCCATGAGCCGCAGATCGCGATCGGCCTCCCGCCCCACCCGAGACACGAGGAGAGACACCGCGGTATCGGGACAGCCGTCCTGCGCCGCCGCCACCCCGATCCGAACGGTGCGCTCCTCACCGTCGGTCAGGGCCTGGCAGATCGCGCGCTCCCGACCCGCCGGGTCCTTGAGCATGATCCGGATTGCCTCCAGCCGCACCCGGCCGTCTTCGCTCTTGAGATACCCGGCTGCGTTGAACCCCGGTGGCGGCTTGGGGAGCTCGGCGATGATGGTCAACATGTTGCGCTGCACGTGACCCCGCGGGTCATGGAGGCGCGCCGCCGCAAGGGGGCCGACCTCCGACCCCAGACGCACGATGCGATGGATCAGCGCCTGCCGGGTCTGCCGCGATTCCGACTCTGCCAACGCTTCGAGCATCGGCTCCGCCGCGTCGCGCCCGACGCGGCGGAGCAGCAGATCCAGTGTTTCCTGATCGAGGGGCTGGGCGGCGGCTACCCGACCCACCATTTCGGGCGTGCCGACGCGTTGCCATACGCCTGCGGCGACCGCGGGTGACTCCTCCTCCTCCAGGATGTTCAACACCCAGTTGAGCTCGCCGGCGTCGGCCAGGCTGTCGACGGCGTTCGAGACGGGCTCACCCCACGTATCCACTTCGAAGGCCATCTCGAGGATGCGTTTGGATTCCGGCGCAAACCGCTGCTCCGGCGACACGGCGTACATGGAGCGTGCCTCCGTCATGCGCGACAGTGCGGCACCGTACGCGTCGGGCGTGGGGTCCCCCAACGACCATCCCTCGATGAGCTCACCGACCTGCTCCCGCAGGGCGGAGTCGGCTTCGAGGCGTCGGCGTCCGCCCCCGCGCTCCGCGTGCTGCGCCAGCTTCGTGAGCATGCGCATGAGAGAGTGGGAGATCACCTGCTTCTCCGCGCGGCCGGCGGCCTGCACGATGTCCAGCACCGCGTCCACCGCCATCCCCTCCGAGGCGTCGAGCAGGAACTGGCGCCGTTGAGCCCGGTCGCCACCCATCTCGAGCAAGCGGTCCAGGGTCGACGGGTCCAGATTGTCGACCAGCTTCGACATCCGATCCTTGAGCTCGGTAGACTCGCGCCCGCCGCTCGAGCGCACCTCCTCGGCGATCTGCAGCATGTACCCGACGATCACCTGATCGTAGGCGGCGGTCTTGGGATGCTCGATGATCGCCTGTGCCACGCTGGAAGGATCAGTATCGGCATCGTCGGCATGGCCGGGTTCGTCGGTCTCGGCCATCGCGGCCCGGGCCAGACCCACCCACAGCTGGGCGCCCCGCGTGCGGTGGTCGCCCGTCTCCCGTGGCTCCCCGTCCTCGTCTTCGTCGATCAACTCCAACCGCTCGTACGTGAGGGGGAAGAGCTGGGCGTGTGCCCACGCCGCCAACGGCTCCGGGGGACCCAGTCCCAGGGGCTCCCCCGTGCGGTCGGCTTCGACCGCGAGCAACTTCAGCACGTCGCGCAACTCCTGCTGCTCGATGCCGCGCCGCAACGTCACCGCGCCCAGGTGATGGCGGTGGAGTCGCGCCGCCAGGTCGCTCAGCACGGGATTCTTGGGGTCGGTGGCCACCCCCTCGATCACGAGCTGGCTGCGTGCGACACCGAGTGACAGCGTGCCGCGATTCGCGAGCAGTGGTTCCACGCGCAGGATGACGCGGTCCACTGCCGGTGCGAGCGACGGGTGGCCGCCCGGGTACATCGCGTGTCTGTTGAGAGCGATCGAGAACTCGATCAGGAAATCGGAAAGGTCGCGCGAGAGGCTGGCCTTTTCGGGCTTGGCACCGGGGGCGCTACCGGTGGGCTCGTCGGTCATCGAATCCGCAGCGCGTTCCGTCGCATCAGGTGTCCGGCGTGCTGTCGGTGGGCATAGGTGGCGCAGGTGGCACGGCGACGCCGTCGGGCAGCGCCGACGGTGGCCCGATGCGTTTGAGATCGTAGGGCTCCTCCAGGTCTCCGCCGGAGAGTGTGAGCGTCCGCCCGCGCAGCACGTAGTTGTATCCCACCCACTCGTCCCCGAACGCGATGAAGATCGTGTCGGCGATCGTGCGCCAGCGCACGATCTCATCGCCGAAGCTCGCCGACGAATCCGCACGTACGACGACGGTCTGTGGCCCGTCAGGCGTGTCGACCTGCCAGGTCCCGGCGATGTCGGAGGTTTGGGCCGCCAGCACGGGAGGTGCCAGTAGCAGCAGGCTCAGGAAGAGTGCCAATGGGCGAGCGCTCATGATGTCATCGTCAGTGTCGGGCCGAAGTTACAATCTCCCGATGAGGGGCGCCATCTTGCCGCGGCCCCGCGCGCGACAGTATACCCCGGACACCGGTCAAGGTGCGACGCGTTCCGGACGACGAAGCGCCCCGATACCTCCGGGGCGCTTCGCGTCCTGCGCGCGGCAGGCGACCGAGCCAATGCTCGCGTCGCGCTGTCGACTAGTACATCCCGCCCATCCCGCCACCCGGCGGCATGGGGGGTGCCTTCTCCTCTTCCTTCTTCTCAACCACCACGCACTCGGTCGTGAGCAACAGGCCGGCGACCGACGCCGCGTTCTGCAGCGCCGTCCGCGTGACCTTGGTGGGGTCGATCACGCCGGCCGCCACGAGATCCTCATACGTGTCGGTCTGCGCGTTGTAGCCGAAGTTCTTTTCCTTCTTGTTCTTGATCTTGTCGACCACGATCGAGCCCTCGACGCCTGCATTGCTCGCGATGATGCGCGTCGGCTCCTCGAGCGCGCGGCGCACGATGGCGATACCGACGTCTTCGTCCTCGTCGTTGCCGGTGAGCTTCTCGAGCTTCGCCTGGGCGCGCAAAAGTGCGACGCCGCCACCCGGCACGATGCCCTCCTCAACAGCAGCGCGCGTCGCGTGGAGCGCGTCCTCGACCCGAGCCTTCTTCTCCTTCATCTCGGTCTCGGTCGCGGCGCCCACGTTGATCACGGCCACGCCGCCGGCCAGCTTGGCCAGCCGCTCCTGCAGCTTCTCCTTGTCGTAGTCCGACGTGCTCTTCTCGACGGCTCCCTTGATCTCCTGGATCCGGCCCTGAATCTTGTCCTGCTCGCCGGCGCCGTCCACGATCGTCGTGTTGTCCTTATCGATCACGACGCGCTTCGCCTGTCCCAGGTCACTCAGCACCGCGTTCTCCAATTTGAAGCCGAGCTCCTCGGAGATCACGCTCGGGGCGCCCGTGAGGACGGCGATGTCCTGCAACATGGCCTTGCGTCGATCGCCGAAGCCGGGTGCCTTCACGGCACACACCTTGAGCGTGCCGCGCAGCTTGTTTACCACCAGCGTGGCGAGGGCCTCGCCCTCGATGTCCTCCGCGATGATGAGCATCGGCTTGCCGGTCTGCGCGACCTTTTCGAGCACCGGCAGCAGGTCCTTCATGGCCGAGATCTTCTTGTCGTGGATCAGGAGGTACGCATCTTCCAACGCAGCCTCCATCTTCTCCGGGTCGGTCACGAAGTACGGCGAGAGGTACCCGCGGTCGAACTGCATGCCGTCCACGGTCTCCAGCGTGGTCTCGAGACCCTTGGCCTCCTCCACCGTGATCACGCCGTCCTTGCCCACCTTCTCCATCGCGTCCGCGATGAGGTCGCCAATCTCCTGGTCGTTGTTCGCCGAGATGGAGCCGACCTGAGCGATCTCCTTCTTGCCCGCCGTCTCCACGGAGATCTTCTTCAGCTCCGCGACCACGGTCTCGACGGCCTTATCGGTGCCCCGCTTGATGGCCATCGGGTTGATGCCCGCGGTGACGCTCTTGAGGCCCTCGCGGTAGATCGCCTGGGCCAGCACCGTGGCGGTGGTCGTGCCGTCACCCGCCACGTCGGACGTCTTCGTCGCGACTTCCTTCACCATCTGCGCGCCCATATTCTGGACGGGATCCTCCAGCTCGACCTCCTTGGCCACCGTCACGCCGTCCTTCGTGACCGTCGGGCTGCCGAACTTCTTGTCGATGACGACGTTTCGCCCCTTCGGGCCCAGCGTCACCTTGACGGCCTCGGCCAACTGATCGACGCCGCTCTTCAGCGCTCCGCGCGCGTCGACGTCAAAGTGCAGTTCCTTCGATGCCATGTCTCAGCTACCTCTCTTCCTCACTCGACCACCGCGAGGACGTGACGTCCGTGCCAGCGTACTTCGAGTACAGCACCTTCTGTCCGACCTTCACCTCCATCGGAACGCGCTCGCCCTTCTCGAAACGGCCAGGGCCAACGGCGACGATCTCGCCCTGTAGCGGCTTCTCTTTGGCCGTGTCGGGGATGTACAGGCCGCCTCGCATCTCCTCGGCTTCCTCCAGCGGGCGGACCACCACGCGGTCGCCCAGGGGCTGGAGCTTCAGCTTGGACTTGCCCTTGGTCGCAGGGGCCATGCGGATGCCTCCTATTTCGTAAGTCGGTGTGGGACAACTGCTTGTGTGTGTTAGCACTCCATAATAGCGAGTGCTAGGGGGTGGGAAAGATATTTCCCAGGTGAGGCGTGTCAAGGGGATGGAGGCCGACGCCGCCGCTCCCAGTACGCTTCCAGCTCCACGCCCAAGCCGTCCGCCATGCGGTTGACGTAGTTGTAGTACGCCGTGACCTGGCAGGCGTCGAGGATCTCCGCGTCGCTCAGGCCGGAATGGCGCAGCGCCTCCACGTCGGTCCGCTGCATGGCCTCGGGTGTCTTGGTGAGCTTCACGGCGTAGTCACACAGCGCCCGCTCGCGGGGCGTGAGCGGCGCGGAGCGGTAGTCGGACTCGATCGCCTCGACCTTGGCCTCGTCTCTCATGAGCCGACGGAGCCCCGCCCCGTGATGCTGCAGTCAGTAGTGGCAGTGGTTGGCGGCGGACACCACCACCGCCATCATCTCGCGCTCCGCCAGGGAGAGCCCCGAAGGGCCCCGCATGATGTGCTCGTAGTAGCGGTAGTGTCCCTCGAGCGATTCGGGATTCAAGGAGTGGATCTTCAGGATGTGGTCGATACCGAAGCGCGAGCCGTGGCGTTCGTACAGCTCCTTGAGGCGCCCGCTGGCCTCCCCCTCGGGTACCCACTCGATCCAGGCCATCGGGGGTTAGTTCAGGATCCGGCGTCCCACGATCCAACGGTCGCGCCACCAACGGCTCTCGGGATCGGTGGCGGTGAGGCTGGAGAGCTTCACCCCGCCGCTCGACGCGCTGTGGATGAACGTGCCGTCGCCCACGTACAGGCCGACGTGGCTCACCCCACCCCCATTTGTGGCAAAGCCCAGGATATCACCCGGACGCAGGGCGGACACCTGCTTGGGTAGCAGCTGACCGGTGCGCGTCTGATCGCGGCTCACTCGCGGGATGAGGATCCCGTGCTCGCCGTAGGCGTAGTGGATCAGTCCGGAGCAGTCGTAACCGTTCTCGTCGGTGCCGCCCCACTCGTACGGCGTCCCCATGGCGTCCAGCGCCGTTTGCACCACGGACACCGCCACCCCTGCGGATTCCTCCGACACCCCGTTGTCGTGCGCGGTGTCGTTCAGCTCCGACTCGGACGGCGGGTCGAAGGTGGGTGGTGGCTCCGCTCGCCCGGCTCCACCGCCAGAGCGTCCGCTGCGCGGGGCACCGAGGGCCACGAACGCCTGGAGCGAGAATCCCTTGCGGTCGCTGGCGTCGAGCTGCCAGAAGCCGGCCACGCTCTGATCCTGTACGCGGTAGCGCACGTCCGCGCCAAGCGAGAGCACCGAAAACAGGCTCAGCCGATAACCCGCCCCCGCGCTCCACAGTGCGTCGAGGTTGCCATCGGTGTGTCGGATTCCCAGGGCGACCGAGCCGACACCGTAGAGCCCCCCTCCCCCACCGAGCATGAGGGAGAGTTCGCCTCCAGTCATCGTGCGATCGGGAAGTGAGCTGGAGTCGTCGAGGTGGAAGACCCCCAGGCCGTAGCCGAACGGCCCGAGGAGCCGGTTCTGGTAGGCTGCGGTGAAGGTCGTGGACACCGTGTCGTGCCACCACCAGCCGTACGCCACGTCCACCCGTCCCCCCTGGGCGGCCAACGGCGAGGCCCCGGGGAGCGCCAGCGCTCCGAGGAGCGCGACATGGCGCAGCAATGAGATTCTGTTCACGAGCTGTAAACTCAATAGTAGCAACACAATAGCTGACCGTCAACGTGTCTCTCGGAGGGAGGAGCCACGCCGGATGCAACTTCCGAGGGCTGGCATTTGTCTATATAGCCGATAGATTGCGTCGACTTTTTTGCAGATACCCCCATTCCAGGAGCCATGATGCAGCGACGTCTCGTCTTCGCGTTGGCGGTGCTGGCTGTGTGCCTCGGGAGTGCGCCGGTGGCGGCGCAGGTCCCCCAGGGCACCGCCGCGCAGCTCGAGCTGGGCCTCACCGTGACCGGTGTTCGCATCGAGCCCGAAGCAGTTTCCATGAGCCGGGGTGACACCCTGCTCCTCACCGTGATCCTCACCGACGCCAGCGGGCAGCGGGTCGAGGGCACGCAGTTCGGACTCGCCCGAGCCTCGAACCACATCGATGTGCAGTCGATCAAGGACTCCATCGCGGACTCCTACCTCATGTGGGGGGTGAACCCCGGCGAGTCGGCGTTCGCCATCTGGGTGCAGATCCCCGACGATTCGGCAGGCTTCCAGTGGAAGCCGCTCGACGAGTTCGGCGTCATGGTTGAGGATTGGCCGGTCGCGCAGGTGGACATGATGGACCCCGCCTTCGAGACCTATGCCGGTACGACGTTCCCGCTCGAGGCGAAGGCGATGACCGACCACGGCACGGAGCACTTTGCGGCCGAGGTCACATGGCGCAGTGAGACCCCTAGCGTGGCGACTGTCACCCCGGGCGGCGTTGCCAGCTTCTCGCAGCCGGGAGAGGTCACCTTCGTCGCTGCAGCAGAGGGTATCACGGCCCGGCGCACGCTGCGCGTGGTGGAGAACCCGGTGCGCCAGCTGGACATCTCGCCAGGATACGTGACCACGCGGACCGGCGACGTGGTGCACTTCGATGTGAGGGCGCTCGACGGTCGCGGGCGGGCCGTGCAGGGAATTGCTCTGACCTACGGCGTGCACGGCCTGGACTCCGCGGGCGCCGAGATCTACACCGACGGCGCGTTCGTGGCTGAGAACCCCGGCACGTATAAGGTGATGGTCACTGCCGGTGGTCTCGCCCAGGAGGCGATCGTCGCCGTGGAGCCCCGGACGCCGGCCACGCCGGTGGAGCTGATCGGGCGCCACGGTCCGTCGGATGTCACCACGAGTGACCTGTGGGTCTTCACGGGCAACGATGGCCGTGACTACGCCTACACGGGTACACATGCGGAGGGCGGTGGCAACCGCATGTATGTGTGGGACGTGACCGACCCGGCCAACATCGAGCTGCTGGACAGCGTGGTGGTAGACGGGCGGGTGGTGAACGACGTCAAAGTGAATGGCGACGCCAGCTGGGCGATCATCACGCGGGAGGGCGCCAGCACCCGGCGCAACGGCGTGGTGGTGCTGGACCTCTCAACGCCCGCCCACCCCACTATCATGGGCGAGCTCACCGATAGCCTCACGGCTGGCATTCATAACGTGTGGATCAACGGCGACGTGGTCTACGCGGTGAACGACGGCACCAATGCCATGAACATCCTGGACCTGAGCGATCCCACGAATCCAAAGCACGCGGGACGCTGGGAGATCCGGCCGGGCGAGGAGGACAAGAGCCTGCACGACGTGTGGGCCGACGGTCGCTACGCCTACCTCTCCTATTGGGATGACGGGCTCGTGATTCTGGACATCGGGGCCGGCACGCACGGCGGCACGCCTACCAACCCCGTGTTCGTATCGAGCATCAAGTACGCCATGGGCAACACGCACACGGCGTTTCGCGAAGGCGACTACGTGTTCGTCGGCGACGAGATCATGGAGAGCAACGACCTGGACGGGCCACTCTCGCCCAGGGGCTACATCCACGTAATCGACGTCTCGGACATCGGGACCCCCCAGGAAGTAGCGAGGTTCGAGGTCCCGGAGGCCGGGGCTCACAACGTATGGGTCGAGAACGGCATTCTGTACATCGCGTACTACCAGGCGGGGCTGCGGGTCGTGGATGTCTCGGGTGAGCTGCGGGGAGACCTCTATCGCCAGGGTCGCCAGATTGGCTGGTTCGAGACCGCGGTGCGTGACGACTCCGGTCTGCATTCGAACGCCACGCTGGCGTGGGGTCCGCAGCCGTTCAAGGGCAACATCTTCGTGAGCGACATGAACAGCGGGCTCTGGGTGCTGCACCACGAGCGGCCGGCCGAACTGTCGCCGTGAGGCCACACATGATGACACGTGCTGTGCTCGGCGTGGTCGCGGCCCTGGTCGCGGCCACGCCCGCGGTCGGCCAGACGCCGCCGGCTGCGGATTACTGGGTCTACGTCGCGAACGAATCATCGGACATCGTCTCGCGCGTGCGGTTCGGACCGGACGGGATCACCGAAGAGAAGAAGATCCGCGTCGGGATCTTGCCGGCCGACCTGGATGGCGCGCACGGACTGAGCGTGTCACGCGACGGGCGTCACTGGTACCTGTCTCTGGCGCACGGCAATCCCTACGGCCAGGTGTGGAAGTTCGCTACCGGCAACGATCGTCTGATGGATTCCGCCGGCGCTGGCCTCTTCCCCGCCACGATGGGGATCAGTCCCGACGGTGGGCTGCTGTTTGCCAGCAACTTCAACCTGCACGGCAACCATGTTCCGAGCTCCGTCTCGGTGTATTTCACGCCGCAGATGGAGGAGCTCGCCAAGGTGACGACCTGCGTCATGCCGCACGGCGGCCGGGTCAACCGTGCGGGCACGTTCCACTACTCGGCTTGCATGATGAGCGATCAGTTGGTCGAGATCTCCACGCGGGAGCTCGAAGTCGCGCGCCGGCTGTCGCTCACGCGGGGGATGGAGCAGCTCCTTCCCGTGGACGCGGCGGACGCGATGGCCATGGGCGACGGGATCTGCAAGCCCACGTGGGTCGCGGTGAGCGTCGATGACCGACATCTCTACGTGCCCTGCAACGGGCGCGGCGAGGTGCTGGAGATCGATGCCGAGACGCTCGGGGTGGAGCGTCGCTTCGCCACCGGCAAGGGACCGTACAATGCCGACGTGAGCCCCGATGGACGCTTCCTGGTGGTGTCGCTCAAGGGCGACCAGGCGGTCGCCGTGTTCGAGTTGGCCACGGGTCGTGAGACCCGGGTGCCGACCTCGCAGCCGCTCACCCATGGCGTGGTAGTCACGCCCGACTCCCGCTATGCGTTCGTCTCCAACGAGGCTATCGGGCACACGCGCGGCACCGTGGACGTGGTCGACTTGGAAGCGAAAGAACTCGTGACCACTGTGGAAGTGCAGCACCAACCCGGGGGGATCGGGTTCTGGAAGATGGAACCGCGCCCCTGAGGGCACGAATCGGCGCTTGACGCTGCACGCACCGCCGGTCTAACTACGAGCTATGCCCAGCGTGACGGTTACCCGGCGCGTCCACTTCAATGCGGCGCATCGCCTGCACAACAGGGCGCTGTCGGACGACGAGAACCGACGCATCTTCGGCCCGTGCAACAACCCCAACTACCATGGCCACAACTACGAGCTGGAGGTGTCGGTCGAGGGTGAGATCGATCCCGCGACCGGGTTCGTGGCCAACCTCGACACGGTGAAGGAGATCGTGGAGCGTCGCGTCGTGGATTACCTGGACCACCGCAATCTGAACCTGGACATCGCGGAGTTCGCCGAGCGGAACCCCACCACCGAGAATCTGGTGGTGGTCATCTGGCAACTGCTGGAGGACCGTCTCCCGGGAAAGCTCGTGAGGCTCGTGCTCTGGGAGACTCCGCGCAACCACGTGGTGTACGAGGGGAAGTAGGCAGGCCGAGCACCCGCCTGAGTGCTCGGCCCCGCCCACCAGTGCTTCCTGCCTTCCTGCTCCCTACCCTACGGCCACAACCAGCCGAACACTCCCCCCGTGAACAACCCGTAGACGAACGCTTCGGCCAGCGTCTTTGCGGTCGAGCTCCACGGCCTGCCGAACCAGATCGAGTCGGGGATGCTGCCGAACCCGTAGGCAAGCCACGCCGTGCAGCCGACGATGCGGAAGACAGCGCGGTAATCCGCGCCGGCATCGAGCGTGCGGCTGGCGATATAGGCCACGACGACCCCGACCACGACGTAGTACAGGATCGAGAAGGCCATGTTCTTGCCCATGGTCGGCATGCCCGGCTTCCACAGCTGGATGATGCCGGTGGGACCTTCCTGGAACTTGCGCACGAGCTCCGGGTCCTTCATCTGCTCGGGGGTTCCCCAGGGAACCCAGTACTGACCCGGCGCGACGCCCTTGAGCGCGCCGCGCAGCGGCTCCTCGTTGGGCAGCCCTTTGAATTCCTTCTTGCGGTGGGGCAGGAACATCCAGACGATCGCGCTGAGGATCCAGACGACCACGGCGGACAGGAGGATCGGCAGCCACAGGGACGAAAGCGAGACCATTGCATGCCTCCGGCGTGGAGAGTATGGCGAACAAAACTACGGCCCGACCCTGAAAGGGCCAGGCCGCAGCGATGGAACGGTCCGGCGGGCTAGAGCGTCACCACGCCCCAGGTCTTCTTCACCGCCTCGGCCGACTTCTCGAGCGCTGCCTGCTCGTCCTTGGTGAGCTCGATCTCAAGGATCTTCTCGAGACCGCCCGCACCGAGCTTGCAGGGCACGCCGACGAACAGTCCGCTCAACCCGAACTCGCCCTCCAACCAGGCGGCGCACGGTAGCAACCGCTTCTTGTCCTTGGCGATCGCTTCCACCATCTGCACGGCACCCGATGACGGCGCGTAGTACGCCGAGCCGGTCTTCAGATAGCCGACGATCTCGCCGCCGCCCTTGCGCGTGCGCGCGACGATCGCGTCCAGCTCGTCCTGCTTTATGAGCTGCGTGACCGGAATCCCCGAGACGGTTGTATAGGAGATGAGCGGCACCATGCTGTCGCCGTGTCCGCCCAGCACCATCGCCTGAATGTCCTCCACCGACACATCGATCGCCTCGGCGAGGAACGTTCGGAAGCGGGCGGTATCGAGGATGCCCGCCATCCCGAGGACGCGCTCGCGGGGGAAGCCTGTGACCTCCTTGGCCACCCAGGCCATCACGTCGAGCGGGTTCGACACCATGATGACGATGGAGTCAGGCGCCACCTTCTTGATCTCCTGGCTCACCGACTTCACGATGTCGGCGTTCGTCTTCACTAGATCGTCCCGGCTCATACCGGGCTTGCGCGGGATGCCCGCCGTCACGACGAACACGTCACTTCCCGCGGCGGGTCCATAGTCGTTGGCGCCGATCACGCGCGTGTCGAATCCCTCGACCGGTCCGGACTGCGTCTGGTCCAATCCCTTGCCCATCGGAATGCCTTCAAGGATGTCGACGAGCACCACCTCGCGCGCCAGTTCCTTCTCGGCAATGCGCTGCGCGGTGGTAGCGCCGACGTGGCCTGCTCCAACTACGGTGATCTTGTTCATGATTACGTCCCGTCTTCGTCGGATGTGTTGGCTGATGTTTCCGCGCGGACACCGACCGCCACCCACTGCTCCTGGATGCCGAGCTGCCGTACCGCTTCGTACAGTACGATGCCCGCGGCGGCGGCGAGGTTGAGGCTCCGCACGGCCTCGCTCATTGGGATGCGAAACGTCTGTTCCGGGTGCTTCTCGAGGATGCGTTGCGGCATGCCCTGAGTCTCGCTCCCGAATACGAGGACGGAGTTGGACGCATACGGCGCGTCGAGATAGGATTGCGTCCCGTGCGTGGAAAAGTAGAGGCAGCGTTCCCGCGATACCACGTCGCGGAAGGCGCGCCAGTGTGGGTGGACCCACATGTCCACCGCGTCCCAGTAGTCGAGCCCGGCCCGCTTGAGCCGGGGATCGTCGAGGTTGTAACCGAGTGGTCGGATGAGATGGAGGCTGGTGTCGGTCGCCGCGCAGAGACGCGCAATGCTTCCGGTGTTGGGAGGGATCTGCGGCTCGATCAGTGCAATCGATAGACCCATATAAAGCCCGTCCTCACGACCTCATCCCGTTGGCGCCCTCGATGGTGCGCCTTGGCGCCGCTATTCCTCCCGCCACCGCGCGGCGCCGTCCTCGAACAGTTCCTTCTTCCATACCGGCAGCCGCCGCTTCGCCTCCTCGATCACCTGCCGACATGCCGCGAACGCCTCGTCCCGATGCGGCGCCGCCACGACGACGGCGATGCTCGGCTCGCCGCGGGGGACTCGCCCCAGCCGGTGCTGCGCTGCGACCCTGGCCTCGGGCCAGCGCTGGCGTGCCTCCTCGATGATGCGACCGAGTTCCTCCGCGAGCATTTCCTCGTATCCGGAGTAGTCGATCGCCGTCACCGGCCCGTCCTCGGGTCCCCCCCGAACGGAGCCTACGAAGGCTACCGTCCCCCCGCGTTCCCCATCGGCCACCGCCGCCATGAGCCGCCCCACGTCGATTGGCTCGTGGGTGCAGTAGCCCACTCCTACCCTCCGGCCAACGGCGGGAGGAAGGCGAGCTCGTCGCCGTGGGTGAGGCGGCCGGTCAGCGGAGTGTGCCGCCGGTTCACCGCGGCGAGGGGACGGTCCGGCAGCACGCCGCTCGCGGGTAGCGTGCGCCGCAGCTCCCGCACCGCATCGCCCACGGTCGCCGTTTCGGGAAGCTCGAGCGGCAGCACCTCGCGCCCCAGCAGTTCGGCGTACCGGGCAAAGAAGCGGCACTCGATGGTGATCGTCCCCACCGTGGACGCGAGTTGGTCTCCGCTCGGCTGCATAGCACCGTGAATATAGTCCGGCGGAGAGGGGCTACCAATGCCGGGTGGGAACCGAAACGTGTCTTCCGGCGTCCCCTATGTGAACCCACGCGCGCGAGCGCTTGACAGGCGCTGCACCCTGGACGAGCTTGCGCGCTTCTCGCTCTCGAAACCCCTACACCACATAGAGAAAGCGCGGGGACCCAAGGACATGCATCCCACTCGTGCACTCCACACGTCCGCCGCCGCCGCCTGCCTGGTCGGAGCCCTGCTTTGGCCCCGAACGGCCGCGGCGCAGTTCGATGACCCACCCCAGGCGGCAGCGTTCGCGCTGCAGGGGGTGACGGTCGTCGGTGCGGACGGTAGCCGAACGCCCGGCGTGACCATCGTGGTCCGTCGGGGCTTCATCGAGGCCATGGGACCCGACGTCGCGGTCCCGCCGGGCGCCGAGTTGCTCGAAGGCGACTCGCTGCTGGTCTACCCGGGCATGATCGATGCCCAAGGGGAGGCGGACGTCGAGTTTCCCGAGAAGGAGATCGATCGCACGGAGCTGGCGTTCTGGGCCCCGCCCCGGGAGGCACAGGGCTTCGTGCCGCACCGGCGCCTGGTTGAGTACCTGACCGCCACCGGCGGCGACTTCAAGGCGCAGCGCTCCGATGGCGTCGTGGCGATCGCGGTGCACCCGGAAGGTGCGCTGATGCCGGGGCGCGGTGCGGTCTTGGTGCTGCGCAAGGGCGCCGAGACGCCCCACAGTCTCGTGGAGCAGCCCGAGCTGGGGCCAGTCATGTCGTTCGACGGTGCCGGCGGGATGTACCCGTCCACGATCTTCGCCGCCGCCGCCTTCCTGCGGCAGAATCTCGAGGATGCCCGTCACGACGGACTGCTGCAGGCGGCGCACCAACAGGATCCGCGCGGTCTCAAGGCCCCGGCATGGGATCCGGACTACGCCGTGCTGCGCAGCGTGATGACGGGTCAGGTCCCCGTCTTCTTCGCGGCCGATCGCGCGGCCGACATCAGGCGGGCGCTGGCCCTGGGTGAGGAGTACGGCTTCCGGCCAGTGATCACGGGGGGTGCCGAGGCGTGGCGGGTTGCGGACCTGTTGCGGGCGAGGCAGGTCCCGGTGCTCGTCTCGCTCGATTTTCCGGAGCCGAAGCAGTGGGATCCCGATGAGGAAGAAGATGAGCCACTGGACGCTGCAGCGGAGCGTGAGAAGCAGGATCTCGAGAACCGCTACGCCAATGCAGGGCGGCTAGCCGCAGCGGGTGTGACCTTCGCCCTCACCAGCGGTGGCGGCGAGGCGGACATCCGGGAGGGCGTGGGCAAGGTGATCGAGTACGGGCTGAGCGAGGACGCGGCCTTGGCGGCTGTGACCTCCTCCCCGGGTGCGTTGCTGGGACTGGAATACCTGACCCGCGTGGAGGCCGGTATGGCGGCGACGTTCGTCGTGACCGACGGCCCGCTCTTCGGCGAGGACAGCAAGGTGCTTTACACGTTCGTGGAGGGCGGACTCGAGGAGGTATCGACGGCCGATGAGGCCGGCGAGCCTCCAACTGTCGACGTGACGGGTGTCTGGGATGTCGAGACGTCTTTTGGCAATTCGAAGGCCACCCTGACGCAGGACGGGTCCGAGGTTACGGGGAGCATCGAGAGTCCACAGGGCCGAGCCGAGATCCAAAGTGGCAAAGTCTCGGGAAACGAGATCACCCTGATGATTCAAGTCGACGCAGGTGACGAGATGTTCGACATCACCTACACGGGAACCGTCGAGGGAGACGAGATGAAAGGGAATATCGAGACGCCGTTCGGTTCTTCGGAGTGGTCCGCCAAGCGAGTGGCGGGGCCGGGAGAGGGGGAGTGAGATGACCAATACACTCCGACTACTGGCAGCGCTGCTCACTGTTGCGGTCTCACTTGCAGCGGCCGCGACCGCGCAGCAGGCCAGGCCCCAGATCGAAGAAGGCGCCGTGGCGGTACCGAAAGGCGATCTCTTCATCCGCAACCTCGATGCCGTGTGGACCGCGAACGACACGGTCTATCAGGGCGTCTCGATCTATGTCCGGGACGGAGCCATCCGGCGGATCGGCCCCGACCTCGATGCGCCGAGCAACGTCCCGGTGATCGAGGGCGCCGGCTTCACCGCCATTCCCGGCTTGGTCGACGAGCACTCCCACATCGCGTCGCGCGCGACAAACGAGTGCACGGCGCCGTTCGTCCCAGAGATCCGGCTCGTCGACGCCCTCGACCAGGAGGCCTTCTCGATCTACCGAGCGCTCTCCGGTGGCGTCACGGTGGCTCAGGTGCTGCACGGCAGCTGCAACCCCATCGGGGCGCAGAGCGCGATCATCAAGACGCGCTGGGGCATGGAGGATGTGCGACAGATCCTGGTGCAGGGTGCCCCGCAGACGGTCAAGTTCGCGCTGGGCGAGAATGTCACCCGCAAGAACTGGGAGACACAGGGACAGCGGCGCTACCCGTTCTCCCGCGAGGGAGTCGAGGCGGCGTACGTGGCAGCGTTCACGGCCGCGCAGGAGTACCGGGCGGCCTGGCAGGAGTACCGTGAGAACCCCAGAGCGCATCGGGTGCCGCCGCGCCGCGACCTCCGCCTTGAGGCGCTGGTGGACATCATGGAGGGGCGCATCCGGGTGACTGCGCATTCCTACCGCTCCGATGAGATCGTGATGCTGATGCGCGTGGCCGAGCAGTTCGGCTTCAGGATCGGCACGTTCACGCACGTGCTGGAGGGCTACAAGGTGGCCGACGAG
>JBDGYO010000001.1:0-39576 GCA_039584015.1 Gemmatimonadota bacterium
TTCACCTTGACCTTCCGCCGCTAAGGCGCACACAGGAGGCTTACGATCATGACAATTCTGAAATGGTCTGGCCGCGCCCTGTGCGTGGCCGTACTGGCGGGCTCGCTGACGGCGAGTGATTTCATTCAGCCGATCACCGAGAACCCGAACGCCGTACCGGTGGCGACGCTGGACCAGTTGCTGGTCGGCGCGTCCGTCAATTTCATGCGGATGCAGGAAGGGCAGTCGAGCCGGCTGATCGCCATGTGGATGCAGCAGATGGCCGGTAACCAACGTCAGTTCTCCGACTTCGACACGTATCAGGTCGCGGAGGGGGACGACGGCGATTACATGAACTTCCTGTACGATGGCGGTGGACTGATCGCGATGCGGCAAGGCCAGAGGCAGGCCACCGAGGTCGATCGTATCGTCTACCGCGGCGTCCTCAAGGTGTACGAGGCGTTCGTGATGGGTGAGGCGGCGTCGCAGTACGGCGACCTGCCGTACTCCGAGGCGCTGAACCCCGAGATCACCCAGGCGGCGCTGGATGATCAGGCGGCGATTTACGGTGACGTCCTGGCGCTGCTGGACGATGCCATTACGGATCTGAACAGCGGCACGGGCTCCGGACCGGCCGGCGCCGACTTCGTGTACGGCGGTGACGCCGCGCAGTGGGTGCGGGCAGCCCACAGTCTGAAGGCCAGGTTCAACCTGCACTGGGTCGAGGTCGATGGGAACAGCCGCTACACGGCGGCTATCACCGAGGCCAACCAGGGCATCTTGAGCGCGGTCGACGACTGGACGGCGATACATACCACGGCGGCAACCGAGACGTTCTTCTGGTTCCAGTTCCTGCGCGACCGGTCCGGCTACATCGTGGCCGGGGAGTACGGTGTCAATGCGCTGGCGAACCAGACTGACCCACGGCTGCCTCTGTACTACAGTGAAGGCACCGGTGCATATGCAGGCCAGATTATTGGCTCACCGCCGGGCAACCCGGCGGGGGATCCATCCGATAATGCGTCGGAGCTGACCTGCGGTCCCAACAAGTCCGCCGGGTGTACCGGCCTCGGGCTCGGGTCGCAGGAGTTCAACTTCCCGATCCTGACCTGCGCCGAGACGAACTACATCCTCGCGGAAGCCACGCTGCAAACCGGCGGTGGCGACGCGGCGGCGCGTGGGTTCCTGGATGCCGCGCTCGATTGTGACGAAGATCGGTGGGCGGATTATGGCTTCACCATCGATCTCTCCGGCGTCCAGGCCCGCAACGACGCTCTCACGGGCAACGATCTGCTGTGGGAGATCATGCTGCAGAAGTACATCTCCAAGCCGCTGGCGATCGAGCTGTGGAACGATTACAAGCGGACGTGCTGGGCCGACAACCTGGGCTTCGTACCGGCATCTACTGCTGCGGTCGTGCCGGGCCGTTTCTTTTACTCGCAGAACGAGCGGTCCACGAACGTGAACATACCGGATCCGGATCAACAGCCGTTGCGGAATGACAATGACCCGGCTGCCTGCGCTGCAGCTCCGTAGGCAAGATCGGAGAACGGGTTGACGAAGCAGTATGTGGGTGCTTGGCTGTCGGTCGCGCTGCTGTTGCAATAGCATGCGCGTCCGGCAGCCAAGAGCCGGACTCGAACAAGACGATCGGCGTAGGAACACGGTGAGTGCGCGGTGTGCTGGGCTACTTGCTGCCAAGTGAGTGACTTGCTTCGAGAGGGGAAGCGAGGCGGGTCGTTCTTCAGGCCTCCTTATGGACTCGCCCCAGTACACCGCGCCAACACCCTTGAGGGTTGAGGGGCCATGCGGCAGCGGCTGACCAGCAGGTTCGTCCTCATTCCCGCAACGGAAGCCCTGCCCGCAGTGCTGCCTCTGGCGCGCGTCCACGAGAATATGGCACACTCCACGGTACTCGAGCTGGTCGCACAGTATGCCTGCGGTAGCCGCCTGCTCCTCCGCTACGCCCTCAAGATCGGCGGCCAGCCAAGTCCAAACTAGCTGGTGTTCAGGAGCCCATCCAGTTGGCCGCACCCTGCCGCAGACGATTGCAGTATCATCCTGTGCCACTCGACCCCATCCACCGTCGCCAAGTCAGAGGAGGTTGACGTGACGAGGTCTAACCGAGCGTCACCGATCATGTCGCTTGTCGTACTGTTTGCGTGCTTGTCTTGTAGCGTCTCCCAAGCTCCCGAGTATCCGGCCTCAATGTTCCGGGGAAATGCAGAACACACTGGCGTGTACGACACTCAGGGCGTCGAACGCTTGGGGGGCGTCCTTTGGCGCTTCACCACAGCGGGCCCTGTTCGGTCTACGCCCGTGGTTACGGGCGACATGGTCTACGTCGGTAGTACCGACGGCAATCTGTATGCGCTCGATCGCAGCACTGGCGCCGAGCGGTGGCACGCATCTGCTGGCAGCCCCGTGAGCTCGTCTCCAGCTGTGGTGCGCGGGCTCGTCATCTTCGGCAGCAGAGACGGAGTGTTCCGAGCCGTGGATGCCAGAACGGGTGAGCTGCGTTGGAGTGTCGAGACGGGGCCTTTGATCCCGTGGGAGTGGGGATTCGAGGGATGGGACGTCTATACGTCCTCGCCGGTTGTAGTTGACACGACGGTGGTCTTTGGAGCTGGAGACGGGCTTCTCTACGCACTGAACGTCGTAACGGGCCGCGAGCTGTGGCGCTTTCAGACGGAGGGGCGCATCCGGTCCACGCCTGCGATTACTGACGCGGTCGTGTTCATCGGCAGTACCGACGGACGGATCTATGCCGTGGACTTGGACACTGGGGGTGAGCAGTGGCGCTATGAGACGGACGGAGCGGGAATGCGGTCGGCTGAGCTCTACGTGGACCGCAAGTCCATCATCTCCTCCCCAGCCGTCGTAGATGGCACCGTCTACGTTGGCTCGAGGGACGGCTACCTGTATGCCTTGGACCAGGCTACTGGTGAGCGCAGGTGGCGGATCGATCACGATGGTTCCTGGGCCATGTCGTCACCCGCCGTGATTGGAAACACCTTGTACAGTGGCACGTCAGATGGACGCTTCGTGCACGCCGTGGACGTGGCAACGGGACAGGAACGCTGGAGATTCCATGGCGACGGCTACACATGGTCGTCTCCATGCATCGTGGATGGCACAGTCTACGCGGGGGATGGAGCAGGCTATCTGCGGGCCATCGACCGTCACTCCGGTGTGGAGCGCTGGAACTACTGGGTGGGCGGCGGCGTGTACTCGAGTCCAGTCGTAGCCGATGGCGTGGTGATATTCGGAGACGAGAACGGAACCGTCTCCGCGCTGCACACGGCACTTCCGGGTCAAGCCCCGTTTCCCCTTCGCGCCGTCTTCTGGGACGAAGACCTCCGCGACCTGACGATCTTTCGATCGCACCTCGAGACGCGCATCTACTTCGAGCAGCAGGGATATAGGGTCCTCGACTCCGACGCGCTCGCGGACTTCATGCGGTCCCGCATCGATGATGGCACGCCTAGTGTCGTCGTATTCGCGATGGACCACGTGCCAACGTCGGTCGCTGCCGAGCCCTCAGACACGGTGCTGTTCCGTCGTTACCTCGACGCCGGCGGCAAGGTCGTATGGCTGGGGCTTCCGCCGATGATGTTGGCCCGGAATCACGGGGGTGAGGTAGTCGCGGTAGACCGCGGCCGTCCAACGATGCTCCTCGGCGTCGATCATGCGAGCGTCAACTACGACTTCTACGGATCCGCTTCAACTGAGCTGGGGCACCGCTGGGGCCTCCTTCGCGGATGGGTGAGTTCGTATTCAGTAGAGGCATCCGATGGCATTGAGGTTCTCGGTATTGACGAGAACGGTCTGGCCGGAGCCTGGGTCAAGAACTTCGGTGGCACGGCCGGAACGGGGTTTGTCAGCATGGGTTCCAGCCGCATTTCGCTAGAGAACATGGCAGCCATTCGGTCGGTCGCAGAGTACGGAATCGTAGGTCATGCCAAGCTCACGAACTGAGCCGGCACACCGGTGTCTCCCACGCCCGGCCTCGGGGGAATGGGGCCGACACATTAGTCATGCCGGCAATTCTGGCTGGCGAAGGTCCTCGAGTACGGCGCCGACAACACCATGCAACAGCGTGGCACCGCCTTGAGCGGAATAGCGTACTTCTACCTCATCGAGGACACCGACAGTCAGGTGCGTGCCGAGCAGACCTGCGCGGTGCTGGCGTTCCAACGCACCTGCCACAGCGCGGACGAGGAGAGGCGCGCATGCAAATGAGACGGGTGGGTGTCGCACGGGCACGTCTGTCCCGACGTGACTTTCTCAGGAGTGGCCTGAGCGCGTTGGCCGCACCAGCGCTCCTGCGCTTCGGCTCTGCCCCGGAGTCAGGAGCGAACTCAATCCCAGGCGCGCGGCTTGCGGCCCGGCCAGGCTCGCCGACGGAGACGCCCATCTTGGGTCTCAGCAAGTTGGGGCTCGGGGGCAATCGGGACGGAATCCTGTACGTGCCGCAGACCTACTCTGCCAGTCGGGCGGCTCCGCTCTTCGTCGCCCTGCACGGCGCCGGCGGAGACGGAGCGAGCTGGGCGAGCTACTTCGCGCGCGCGGAAGCGCGAGGCATGGTATTCCTGGCACCCGATTCCCGTTCCTCCACCTGGGATGCTGTTACGGGGAGCTTCGGATCGGACGTCGAGTTCCTGGATCGGACGCTGCAGCACACGTTCGCGCGGTGCCGTATCAACCCTGTGCAGGTCGCGCTGGCCGGATTCTCGGACGGTGCATCATACGCGCTCTCCCTCGGGATCTCCAACGGAGACCTGTTCACCCACCTGGTTGCCTACTCACCGGGATTCGTGGAATCGGCCGAGCGGTTCGGGAGGCCGTCGATCTACGTATCGCACGGCGCCGGCGACAGCGTCCTGCCCGTGACCCAGAGTCGGGACAACATCGTTCCGGGTTTGCGCCGCGCCGGCTATGAGGTGACCTACCTAGAGTTCGACGGGGGCCACGGGGTTCCAGCGGAGATCTCCGAAGGGGCGCTGGACTGGTTCCTCGGCGTCGGGGAGCAAGTTCAGGACAATCGTGTGCCGACCCGGCCATGGCGGCCGAGCAGTAGACGTCACCCTCTTCGACCAGGGCAACTCCTGCTGGGCCGCGCGACAGCGCCGAGTCCGAGCATCTCCGAGCACTTTCTCTCCACGAGAGCTTCCGCAGCGAACCGATCGCCCTATTATCGAGTATCAAGGCAGTGAGGACGGCGGGAGGAGCAAGACGTGCGGGTTCGTCTGAAGCGGGAACAGCTGCTCGAGCTCATGGCCATGAGCTCTCTTTCCCAGAACCACTGGGCGATCAAGCTCGGCCTTTCCAGCGGTCACTGGTCCGATATCGTCAACGGGAGACACCCGTACCCCTCCGCGCGGACGCGGGATCGGATCCTCGAGATCTTCCAAGCGGCATTCGACGAGTTGTTCGAGATCGAATCGGAAGCGCCGGCGTCGTCGGATCAGGACTTCAAGGCGGCCATATCCAATCGATACCTGATTGACAGCGAGGTCGGACAGGGCGGGATGGGCACCGTGTACGTCGCGCGAGACGTACGCCTGGGCCGAATCGTGGCAATCAAGGTAGTCTCACCCGAGGCCGTGAGCGGAATCGGAACCGAGCAGTTCCTGAAGGAGATCCGGTATTCAGCGAAGCTACAGCATCAGCACATCCTGCCCTTACACGACGCCGGCGAGGTTGCAGGCCAGCCGTACTACGTCATGCCCTTCATCCGGGAGGGATCGCTGCGCGGACGGCTCGAGCGGAGCGGAAGGCTCTCACTAGACGAAACCTTATGCATGGTCCGCGGAGTCGCGGCTGCCCTCGCCTACGCCCACGAGAGCGGCGTGCTCCACTGCGATGTGAAACCCGCCAATATCCTACTGTCGGGCGACCACGCGTTCGTCGCGGACTTCGGGATCGCCCGAGCCATACATGCAGAGACGTTCGAGTGGGGTAAGCCCGCGCAGATCGACACGTCGGCTGGAACACCCGCGTACGTGAGCCCCGAACAGGCCAGTGGAGAGAGAGAGCTCGATCTGCGCTCTGATGTGTACAGCCTCGCGTGCATGACCTTCGAGATGCTCGCGGGCCGCCCACCATTCTCAGGCGACACGACGATGGCAGTCGTGTCCCAGCGCTTCACTTCGCGGCCGCCAGATATAGGCGAGTTGGTGCCCGATCTTCCGTTGCGCGTGACCGACGCGATCCAGTGGGGAATGGCACTGGAAGTCGAGCGAAGACCGCAGAGTGCGACGGCATTCGTGGACAATCTCGAACGGGGAGCACGCCACCAGGTGTCACGTGCCAGAGCGCGGATTGGACTAGCCGCAGCTCGCCTCGGAATATCACTGCAGAAGGCCCTCGGCCGGGTGCCGGCTAGCGGCCCGTTCTCATCCTTCACACGACAACTACGGACCAAGATGAAGACCATCGTGCGCTCCATCCGGAGTGACATCGTCTACGCGTTCAGGACGTTCAGGCGTGCGCCGATGTTCGTGACCGGTGTCGTGCTGACGCTCGGGCTCGGCATAGGCGCGAACATCTTCGTCTTCAGCCTCATGAACCCCTACTTCTTCCGCGCACTGCCATTCGGCGACGCAGACCGACTGGTGCAAGTCGGGTACATCGATCTTCGGCGGGATCGGGACCTGGCACGGCTCTCCCCTCCACAGTTCGAGGATCTTAGGCAGCAGAGCCGCGCGTTCGAGCACCTGGAGGCGTACTACTACGCCAACCGCAATGTCACTGGAAGCCAGGAGCCGGAGCGCATTCTGGTCTCGTACGTCACGCGCGGGATGTTCTCGATGCTCCAGATCGAACCGGAGTTGGGGCGGACTTTCATCGCGCAAGATACAGCCAGCGGCAGCCAGAATGTCGCTGTGTTGGATCACGGACTGTGGCAACGGCGGTACGGAGGGGATCCAGGTATCCTCGGACGCTCGATAGGAATTGATGGACGCTCCCACACGATCATCGGCGTGATGCCTCGGCTGTTTGTGTTTCCGTTTAACGGCGTGGACGCATGGATCCCCATTTCAGGAGCAGTAGGAGACCCGACCTCGTATTCGCGCTCTCGTCGGGGGGCGGTTGTCACCGGTCGCCTCAATAGCGACTGGACAATTGCGCGAGCGCGGGAGGAGTTGAACGCGATCCACCGCCGCCTCAGTGCGCTCTACCCTGAGGAGGACGGGCTCTTCGCCGGCGTGAACGTGAAGCCGATCCGCGAGTCACTGAACTTCGGGTGGTCTGTGCTCCGCCCAATGTTCGCACTCCTGCAAGCAGTGATGACATTCTGGCTCATCTTGGTTTGTGTGAACGTCGCTAGTCTCATGCTTGCACGAAGTACGGCCCGTGCCGGTGAGGTTGCAGTGCGCACCGCTCTCGGCTCCGGGCGCCGGCGCTTGATTCGGCAGTTTCTGACCGAGAGCCTCGTGCTGGCAGTAGCCGGTGGAGCACTCGGCATGCTACTGGCCCACTGGGGCAGTGGACTCGTCCAGCCCCTCATGCCGGAACAGTGGTTCCGAGTGGGAGAGGCATCGATAGACGGGAATGTTGTGCTCTTCGCCCTGGGTGTGACTGTAGTGACGGCTGTGCTCTTCGGGCTTGCCCCGGCGCTGACGGCAATACGCACCGACCTGTCGGCAGCGCTCAAGGAGGGAGCCGGCGGCGCGCCGGGGATTCGATTGATCCGTGCGCGCCGGCTGATAGTGGTGTGCGAAGTGGCGATGGCGGTCGTGCTCATGAGCGGAGTGGGGCTAGCGGCCCGGAGTCTCATGGCCCTCCAGCGGCTCGACCTCGGCTTCGATCCCGTCCACGTGCAGACCTTCCATGTGTACCCACCGACCTACTCCCATCCCGCAATGGAAGACGTCGAGTCTTACTACCGCCAGGTGCTCTCACGGATCAGGACCGTTCCGGGCGTCAGGGTGGCTGCCACTGCGAGCAGACTACCCTTGAACCATGAGATCCCCCTGGAAGCGTTCACGACTCCAGGCCGCGTCGCAGCATCAGTGGAGGACTGGCCGATCGGACTCGTCACGAGCGTCTCGCCGGGATACTTCGACGCAACTGAGACGCCGCTCGTAGCCGGCCGTGACTTCAGCGAGCTGGACGCACAAGATGCTCAGAGAGTTGCGATCGTTAGCGATGATCTCGCCGATCTCTTGTGGCCCGGTGAAGGCGCCGTCGGTCGCACGCTTCAAGTAGGTGACCCTCAGGACGATCCACGGGAAGTGACCATCGTGGGCGTCGTGGGGGACGTTCACTTCGAGGGGATCGCGAGCGCAGAACACCCACAGATCTACTTGTCGCTCTACCAGGAGCCGCGCCGGTCTCGCTTTATCGTGCTCGCAATTGACGGGCAGTGGCAGCAAATGGTCTCGACGCTGCGGCAAGCGATGCTGGACGTCGATAGCGATATACCCTTCAGGATGCGGTCGCTGAGCTCGATTGTCGATGAGAGTGTGATGCCTTTCAGACTCAGCACGGTGCTCCTCGTAACACTCGGAATCGCTGCCCTGCTGCTCGCGAGCCTCGGTATCTACGGAGTCATCGCGTACTCCGTAGCGCAGCGGGGACGGGAGATTGGGATCCGGATGGCGCTGGGCGCTACAGAGGCAAAGGTGCGGATGGCGTTCGTAGTCGAGGGCGTCAAACTGAGCATGCTCGGGATCCTCATTGGGTTGGTGGTTGCAGCCGCCGCCAATGGCCTCCTGAGGTCTCTACTGTTCGGCGTCGGCGGATTCGACGTGGTCACGTTTGGCGCTGTGCTCGTGGTGTTCGTAGGTGTTGCGGCTGTGGCAAGCCTGTTGCCGGCCGTTCGAGCAAGCCGGGTCAATCCTGCGGAGGCCCTGCGGTACGAGTGAACACAGGTGGTCGGCTGCCACCGTGGCCGTGTGATCGGCCAGAGGGAAGTCCGTGGACATAGTAAGAGAACCAACGCGCAAGGGGAAGAAGTACGTGGTGTCCGGCGCCGTGGTTGCCGCCCTGCTGGTCGTTACGATCGGTCTCTCCAGACTCCAGCCTGCGGCGCCGTCCGTTGATGCGGCCACGATCTGGACCGATACGGTCGAGCGCGGGACGCTGCTCATCCAAGTCAGCGGCGCCGGCACACTGGTGCCTGAGCGCGTCCGCTGGGTCCCGGCCGAGATACCGGGCCGCGTGGAACGCAAGCTGGTTCAGCCGGGGACTGCGGTGACCCCTAACACGGTTCTGCTCGAATTGAGCAATCCTGACGTCCGGCTCGAACTACTGGAGGCCGAGCGCGAGTTGTCAACTGCCCGCCAGCAGTTGGTCGGGCTCCAGACCACGCTTCAGACGATGCAGATCGATCAACTGGGCCTCTTAGCGCAGATTCGCGCGCGGTGTCTCCAAGCAGAACGGAACAGGGAGGTGCTCGAGGAACTAGCGAGGCGGGGCGATGGCTTCGTCTCAGAGGTCGAGCTTGCGACTGCGCGTGAGAGCGCCGACGAATTGCATACTCGTCTCGACCTTGAGACGCGCCGCCTCGCCATAGTCCGTGAATCGGAGGAACCGCAACTCCAAGTCCAACGGGACCAGATCGAGCGTCTCACTGAGATTGTTGCATTCCAACGCCGGCGCATCGCTTCGATGCAAGTGCGGGCGGGGATCGATGGCGTGCTGCAAGAGATGAACCTCGAGGAAGGTCAATGGGTGCTGAACGGCCAAGTGCTTGCCCGAGTTGTCGTGCCGGAGCGGCTGAAGGCCGAGCTGAGGGTTCCACAGCTGCAAGCGCGTGACGTGGCACTGGGTCAGATAGCGCTTGTTGACCTCAGGAGTGATTCGGTAACTGGACGAGTTGTGCGTATCGACCCCGCTGCGCAGGACGGTTTCGTCGCCGTGGACGTGGAGTTGCCGGACGAACTGCCACGCTCGGCCCGCCCCGGATTGCGAGTGGAGGGAATAGTCGAGATCGAGCGGCTCGACGGAGTGCTCTTCGTAAGCAGGCCCGCCTTCGGCCAAGCCCACAGTACAGTGGGGTTGTTCCGTCTAGTCGATGGCGGCAAGGCTGCAGAGAGGGTGACAGTGCGCTTGGGGCGTGCTTCGGTCACGGTTATCCAAGTCGTGGACGGCCTTCAGCCCGGTGAGGTGGTGATCCTCAGAGACATGTCGCAGTGGGATGAGTATGACCGTGTCCGCATCAAGGGGTAGGCTGACAATGCCAGTCGAAAGGGAGACGACAGGTATGGAACGCGCCAACGGACCGCTGATAAGGCTCGAGGGTGTAACCAAGGTATTCCAGACCGAAACGGTCGAGACGCATGCCCTCTCAAACGTTGATCTCGACATCTACCAGAGGGAGTATGTGGCCGTAGCGGGCCCCTCGGGGTGCGGGAAGACGACGCTGTTGTCAATCCTCGGGTTGCTGGACGTGCCGACTCAAGGCTCGTACTCTCTGGCCGGCACAGCCGTCTCCGACATTCCCTCGTCTCAACGTGCACGAATCAGAAACCAACGGATCGGGTTCGTGTTTCAGGCGTTCAACCTGATCGGTGACCTTACGGTCTATGAGAACGTCGAGCTCCCCCTCACCTATCGCGACATGCCCGTTGGCCAGCGCAAGAAGCGGGTGACCGAAGCACTGGAGAGGGTCGGCATGTCACATCGTACAAGGCACTTCCCGGCGCAGCTCTCCGGTGGCCAACAGCAACGAGTAGCAATCGCGCGCTCGGTAGCCGGCGATCCGGCGATCCTCCTGGCAGACGAGCCGACCGGGAACCTCGACTCCGTGAACGGGGAGGCGGTCATGGCACTGCTGAGAGAACTCCATCAAGACGGCGCCACGGTATGCGCCGTGACCCACGACCCGCGATACGCGGACCACGCTCAACGAACGGTCCGATTGTTCGATGGCAAGGTAGTGGATGGCTTGAAGGATGCGGCTACGGCACGACCCAATAGCTGATCTTCACCATCAAGATGCTGTTCCCGGGCGGCTCGAACAGGGCCCGCCCCGTGTTTGGGAACGGCCAGACTGAGGGGTCTAGGTGAGCTCGAAGAACTCTGCTATCTCTCTGCTGAACCGTCTGCTGGAATCCAGTTGCATGCCGTCAACCATGGTCAGCCTGAGCCGGCCGCTCGGGAGTGTGTGCAGTTCCTTGACCTTCTCCGCGCACACCGCGCGCGATCGGCTGATACGCAGGAATCCAGACACCCCAAGCCTGGACATCATCTCCGACAGCGTTGCACGCACCAGATAGCTTGCCGACCCAACGTGCAGGCGGACGTAGTTGCCGCGAACCTCGATCCACTCGATCTCGCTGTGCGGCACGAACGTAACCCGTCCGCGATCCTTGATCAGCACGCGGTCTGTGTGCCACCTGGGTCGCGTGACTCTCTCCGTTGCAGCAAGGTGCTCCAGGAGGGACAGCATTTCCGCACTCATGTCGGTGACACGGTTCTGCCGCACGCGGCTCTTCGCGCGGAACAGCGCCTGGACAAACCGCTCCCGGTCAAACGGCTTCACAAGGTAGTCAACGGCATTTACCTCGAAGGCACGGAGTGCGTACGAGTCATAGGCGGTGACGAAGACAATCGTGGGCATCTCCTCAGGCGTGAGTGACGCAAGCACGCCAAAGCCGTCGAGATCCGGCATCTGCACGTCAAGGAACACGAGGTCGGGACGCTCGGTGCGAATGGACTCGACTGCGGCCAGGCCGTTGCTGCATTCGCCAACGATCACTAGCTCCGCGTCGCCGGCAAGTAGTGTCCGGATACCGCTGCGCGCGATGGGTTCGTCGTCGACGATGAGTGTCCGGATCATTGGCTCGGCACGCCATTGGTGCCCACTGCCGGCGCGCGTCGCAGTGGAATCGTCATTCGGATGGTGCATCCCCCAGTAGGGGGCGTGCTGCATTCGAAACGGTGCTCCGTTCCGTACAAGTGCCGGAGCCTTGCGCGCGTGTTGCTGAGGCCCATCCCTTCGTCGCGGTCGATGTCAAATCCCGGAGCAAGGCCCGGACCGTCGTCTGTGACTTCGAGCACCAGTTTCTCTCCCGCCGCGCAGGCACTGATGATGAGCCGGCCAGCAGTCGAAGACTGTGCGATCCCGTGTTGCACCGCGTTCTCGACGAGCGGTTGCAGTATCAGATTGGGCACCTGCGCGTCGTAGACACCCTCGTCGACCCGCAGGTCGACCCGCAGCCGGTCGGCGAACCGTACGGTCTCGATCTCCAGATAACGCTCGACAAACTCTACCTCCGACAGGAGATCTACGTACTGACGCTCAGTGTTGTCCAGTGTGAGACGCAGGAGTTCGCCGAGCATCGTCAAGACGCGGTTCGCTTCCTCCGTATCGGTGAGGTTGAGCATCGAGACCGAGTGTAGGGTGTTGAAAAGAAAATGTGGCTGGAGCTGCATCTTCAACGTAAGTAGCCGCGACGTGGCAAGGCGTGCTTCGAGCTGCGACGCACGTAGTTGCCGCTCTCGGTACCGCCGATAGTAGTCAAAGGCATAGTACAGACCAATAATGACCCAGTAGCGCCAAACGCCGGTAATCAGCAAGAGGGGAAAGGTCGCCCCGATATTGGCAAGAGCCCAGTCAACAAACGCCCGATCAGAGATCGGAACAGTAGTGACCAAGACGTACTTCAGCGCGGAGAACATGCTCACCTGAACTAGTGCGAAGGTCACGCCGCCGAGCGCCTGCAGGACAAGGTGCCGCCCCCACACCCCTGGTTCGAGGCGAAACCGGCGCGCCATGAACAGGAGTGCCGGCGTCAAGAGAGCATATGGCGTCCAATACAGGAGCTCGAAGCCGACCTGCTGCAGCCAGTTGGGCGCGTCCAGTTCATAGCCTAGGGTGACAACACCTACGATGTTGTGGCCGATGAAGAAGAGCGCCACCAGCGCCCACACACCTACCACAAGCGCTGCACGTTTCATTCTATCCGTACTGCCGGTTGAGGAGGTCGTATCTCAGCGTACCATGTCGCCCTGCAGTCACACAGCCCGATGCAGGGCCACTTCTAGATGTGGACCGTTCCGCACTGCAGCAACCAAGCAGGGGACGAACGGTCCCGAGCGCGTGATCACCGGGCGTTCGTACGGGATAGGCGGGTTTCGGTAGATACCGTCTGATTTCCATCGCCAATGGTCAGCCCGCTCAGCCGATCACACCTCAAGGTACTGACCTCTGACAATCTACCGTAGCCCCGCACTGGTGGAAGACTCGGCGGCCTCAAGGCCGGTGAATCCCTCGTCCCCGCCTCGGGACCGGAACGGAACGATCTCTCGCTTGCCGACCCGCTCCTCCCGCTGGGCACTAGACTCCGATCCCCACGCCCCAACCACCTGGCCCTGAGAAACGCCCGCTGGCCACAAACTCCGTTGCTCACTCAAGTAATGAGCACAGACTCGTGAAGCAAGGAGCACAGACTGGGCCCGAGGTGACAAGAAGGGAGCGCTGACGATGCTGTTAGAAGCCTTGACGCTCACGCTGCAGGCAGTCACTGCCGTGCAGGGTCAGGTGATATCAGACACGGCCAACGCGCAGCTTCGCCACCCCGAACGGATTCCGCCGACCATCACTGCAGTCCGCGTCCAAAGGAGCCCCCAGCTAGATGCTCGGCTCGACGACCCCGCGTGGGCGGACGCTCACTTCGTGGGCGGCTTCACGCAAGCCCAGCCATTGGATGGTGCACAGCCCACGCAACACACAGAAGTCGGTGTCGTATATGACGGTGGGTCGCTGTACATAGGCGCACGGCTCGTTGACTCCGATCCTGGGAGCATCGCTCGCCGCCTCGGACGCCGGGATGCACAGACTTCCAGCGACCAGTTCTGGGTGACCATCGACTCCTACCACGATCATCGCACGGCGTCTCACTTCGGGGTGAATCCGGCAGGCGTGAAGATCGACGGTACGTCAGCCAATGACGACAACACGCGCGATGACTCATGGGACCCCGTCTGGTCAGTGGCGACAAGTGTGGACTCGATCGGTTGGGTCGTGGAGATGAAGATCCGGTTCTCCCAGCTTCGCTTTTCAGGTGCCGATGAGCAGATCTGGGGGATCAACTTCTTTCGTCTCATCTTCCGCGAAAACGAGTGGCTCGCCTGGAGTTGGGTGCCAAATGAGGAGCAAGGCTTCGCGTCGCACTTCGGTCATCTGGTAGGCATTGACGGCGTTTCAGCTCCTCGTGGTCTGGAGCTCCTGCCGTACACGGTGGCCAAGGGTCTCTACACTGAAGGCGCCGATTCGCTGAACCCCTTCAATGATGGGAGCACATATGACGTTGCGCCAGGACTGGACCTGAAGTACGGGGTGACCAGCGAGCTCACACTCGATGCCACTGTCAACCCGGACTTCGGTCAAGTGGAGGCAGACCCTGCAGTCGTCAACCTGTCCGCCTTTGAGACATTCTTCCCTGAACGCCGGCCGTTCTTCGTGGAAGGAGCCAATATCTTCCAGTTCGGGGCGGGCACTGGCGGGGTGGTCTTCGGTGCTCCACAGCTGTTCTACTCACGGCGGATCGGAGGGAGGCCGTCCGTTCCCGTCATCGATCGCGACGCCCACTACGTTGACTACCCGATCAACACGCGCATCCTCGCAGCCGCGAAGCTCTCCGGCAAGACACGAGGATGGTCGCTTGGAGTGATGGATGCGTTGACGGCACGGGAGCACGCCTCGATCCACCGCCAAGACGGCACGCGGGTGAACCAACCAGTAGAGCCGCTTGCCAACTACACGGTGGTAAGCGTACGACGAGATCTTCGGCAGGGAGCAACCGGCCTTGGGTTCCTCGGCACGAGTGTGCTGCGGGATATCTCCGATTCAGTCTTCCAGGCGATGCGGTCCTCTGCATGGACCGGTGGAGTGGACTTGTTCCACCGATTTGGCGGCCACCAGTTCGCCATTAATGGGTCCTTTGCTGTCTCCCATATCCGCGGTAATCCGATGGCCATGACCGTCGCACAGCGCTCATCGGCTCGCTACTACCAGCGTCCGGACCAGGCCTACGTCTCCGTGGATACTGCAGCAACGAGTCTCACCGGATACGGCGGGTCACTCGAAATCGCCAAGACTGCCGGCAACTGGCTGTATGGCGTCAACTCATTCGTCAACTCGCCCGGCTTCGAACTGAACGACGCGGGGTTTCACCCGATGGTCGACCGGGTGTTCATGGGCGCAAGGCTCCAACGCAGATGGCTAGATCCTGGCAGAGTATTCCGCAACTTCAGTGTCAGCACCACGTTCCTTCACCAGTGGAACTTCGGCGGCACACTACTCAGCCGTGGCCCCGAACTGATCTTGAACGGCCAGTTCCACAACTACTGGCAGTTCATGATCGGGGGCACCTTTCAATTCAAAGCGCAAAGTGACCGGGACACCCGCGGTGGTCCTCTCATGGAGAGTCCACAACTGTGGACGGTGTATGGTTTCGCCAATACCGACATGCGAAAGCGGTTGGCCATCAGCTTGTTCGGATCCTCTGTAACGAATGTCTACGGTGGTTGGCAGCGCAGCGCCAGCCTCGGAGTGTTTGCTCAAGCAGGTGACGCAGTATCGTTCTCCGTTCAGCCAGGCTACACGCAGTCGCGTTCCGTCGCGTTCTATGTGACACAGCGTTCTGATGAGAGGGCGGCTGCCACGTATGGAGGACGCTATGTCTTCGGTGCGTTGAAACAGCGGATTCTCAACGTCACGATGCGCGCGAACCTCTCCATTACACCGAACCTCTCATTCCAGCTCTGGGCCCAACCGTTCGTGGCCGTAGGCGACTATGACCAGTTCAAGGAACTGGCCGCTCCTGGCACTTTCGCCTTCCTCCACTATGGCTTGGACGGCGGCTCTACGATTGCCTTCGACCCGAACACCGACACGTATACTGTGGACCCTGACGGAAGCGGACCCGCCGAGGCGTTTACATTCCACAACCCAGACTTTTGCGTGCGATCGCTTCGCGCCAACCTCGTGCTACGATGGGAATACCGCCCCGGGTCAGTCCTCTTCCTCGTGTGGAATCATGCCCGATCGGGTTTCTCGAGTGACCCGCTCGTGAACGTGTTCGACGAACTCGGTGGATTGTGGCACGACAACCAGCAGAACACGTTCCTGGTGAAGATCAGCTACTGGATCAGTCTGTGATGGTCGGACGCCAGACCGTGTTCCACTAGCAGGGTGTATCCTGCCCCGTGAGCGCAGCCCGACGCGCTCCACCGCCCACCCCTCTGAACCCAGAACTCAGGCACTATATTTGGACACGGCCGTACCCAAGTACAATCAGGCGTTCTGGGAGCGCCTGGGATACCGCTTTGCTGAAGTGAGCGCATGTGAATATCCTACGGGCGAGATTCCGTCGGTGCGACTCGAAAAGGGGATGAATAGGCGGGGCATCGACTGAGGGCCGCCTGACAAGCCGCTGCAGCCGACGCCCCGCACCCGCAGCCGTCCCCCCTTCCCGCCCCGCCCAACTCCTCCAGCTACGCTTCCGCGTCCCTCCACAGCGTCTCGCCCTTGACGAACCACGAGATGCCGAAGGCCCACAGCGCCAACGACTCCAGCCAGAACACCGGCTTGATCGCAGCAATGGCAGTGTCCTTCAGCAGCAAGTAGTACACTGCGATCAGCGCGATGCATGCCAGCATCACCCACCCGCACGTAACGTAGATTCTGTTGCGGACCTTCTTTTCGGGGGTCGGTGAGTCGCCGGACTTGGTGAAGAGCGCCAAGGAGAAGTACGACAGCACGAGGAAGAACGCGGCCGCGGATGAGAAGTGTATGACCTTCTCCCAGTTGCTGCCACTGTTCGGGAACAGCGCCACGCCCAGCGCAAAGAGGCAGGCCAGATCACCGGCCAGATCGTCCTTCCGCTCGTAGCCCCGGTACGCGAACAGGAACCAGGCCACGACGAATAGCACGCCAACGAATGCGTCCCGCGTTCTCAGGCTGTAGTAGTCGCTGATGGAATCGAGGAGCCCCATACACTGGCACAGCGCGAAGCCCCAGAGCATCAACAGAACGGGGAGCGAAATACCCAAGACGCCCACTGCGCGTCGAAGCGTCAAGTGGGACACGACCACTCGCCCATCGCCACCTATCGTATTCATAGCGTCACCTTCCTCCCAAGCGGTCCTCGATTACCCGCTCGAACGGGTGCTGCGTCAATTGAAGAGTCTTCAGGCGAGCTGCAAAGACCCTTTTTGGGGCGGGAGGGGGCCTTCTTGGGACATTTGCGAACGGCTCGCCGGGCCCAGAGCAGCGGGCGGGGTGTCAACGACTTTGATGCCAATGTGTTGCGGACGTCGACCGCCTGACCCGCCGCGAACTCAACTCCCGCCCGCGCCGTGGCGGCGGGTGCATAGGGGGACCAAAGGCCCTGTTCGCCGGACCATCAGGAACCGGTAAGACCATGACCGCGTCGGTGATCGCGCGCGAGCCGGACCTCGACATCTACCGCATCGACCTGTCCGCGGTGGTGAGCAAGTACATCGGGGAGACGGAGAAGAACCTGGAGCAAGTCTTCGCGGCGGCCCAGGCAGGCAACGCCATTCTGTTCTTTGACGAGGCGGACGCGCTGTTCGGGAAGCGGTCGCAGGCCAAGGACGTGCACGATCGCTACGCCAACATCGAGGTTGCGTATCTCCTGCAGCGGCTGGAAGAGCACGACGGCATGGAGTTCCTCGCGAGCAACCTCAAGAGCGACATCGACGCCGCCTTCAGCCGTCGGCTCCAGTACACAGTGGTCTTCCGTTTCCGGACGCCCGTCATCGGGAGCGGCTGTGGCGCGGCATGTCTCCCCGGACCGCCACGTGCGACCGGTGGCTACTCGGGGCTGGGGGGTCGCGACAGTGAACCGTGCTGTGCGTAGACCCTCTACGCCACCGGCGCCGCTCGTCTCACCGCCTTCCGGATCGCGCTGCTGACGGGAGTGAACCTCCGCATCACGTCACCCAAACCTCTGTTGCCGTTGGTGACCATGGCGATCGCGGCTCCGCTGCGGCGATCGCCGAACGCTACAACACAATACCCCCCACCGTGGCCCACGCACGCACGTGTGTCCCACCATCCGTACGGGTGAGGACCCAGCCACCCAAGGAGGAAGCCTCGTCCCAGCACCAGAAACGAACGCAGCGTTCGATCGAACCCAGTGACATTCGGCCTGAGATAGCGTTCCAGCGTCTCCGACCTGAGGAGACGAGTGCCATCAGCCAGCACTCCTCCCGCCAAAATCACTTCGTAGAACTCTGCCAAGACTGATGCCGTGGTGGTCATGGACGCACCCGGTACCAGGCTCGTGAGGGTGGAGGTTGCGTTCATACGTTGCTCGAAACCTGCAGCCACGTTCTGACCCCCGAGCTGGTAGCGTTTCGGCCCGAGCCAGTAGGTGCGCGCTACAACCGCTGCGCCCTCCTGAGTCGTGCTTAGCCGAAGCGCTCTCAACCGCTTCGGGAGGATCTCGTCCAGAAAGTCCTGGAGAGATTGCCCCGTCACCCGACGTACCACCTCGCCCAGTATCCACCCGAACTCCCACGGGTGATACGCCAGCGTACCTCTGCGGTAACGCGGTCGCGTGCTCCAAATCCGCTCCTGCACGCAATCCCAATCCGGCCAGACCTCTGGAGCATCCCAGAGCTGCGGCACCAACACACCGCTGCGGTGGGTCAGGACGTCGAGAACCGTGATTTCTTCCTTGCCCTCGCGTCCAAACTGCGGGACATAATGCGAGACCGGCCGCCCGACGTCCAACAACCCGCGATCCTCCAGAACCGCGACGGAGAGCGCCACGACGGGTTTCGAGGCCGACATGACCTGGAAAGGAGTCTCTGGTGTGACGGGTACCGGTTCGCCCTCCCCGGACCGCAATCCACGCGCGATCCCGACCGAGAGGTTCAGCAGCTCCCGGCCCTGCGCTCGGACAACCATCTGTCCGCCGGGGAACACGCCTCGCGCTTGCTGCTGCCGGAAGAGTCCCTGTGCCTTTTCGAGCGGAGAAATGCCAGGCACGTGATCCTAGCGATCTGTCATTGTGTGCAACTCCACTGACGCCACCCTCGTCGTTCTCGCTAAGGACCCCTGAGGAACGCGTGCCAACGTTGAGAGTTTCGACGTGGATGGCCTCGTGCCCCTGGTCGTCGCTGGTACTACGCGCCACGCCCCAGCACGGTTCCCCGGGCCCACACTCCCGTTGGCGCTGCAGCGTGCGGTTATCACGTCCACGGTGCAACCGCCTACTCGTTGCCCTGCTCTGAGGCCCGTTCACCGCACAACGGTACCGCTCACCGAAGGACAGCGATGGTTGTGAAACCTCCATCTCATCGCGGTCGTCGTGCTAGGTGTGGATCATCCTTCACTTGATACGCCCGAGGCAACCGAGTGTGGCTTGAGCCAACAGCAGACGTCTGTGCCCACCTCCACGTACGTCGCTGCGTCCACACTCACGGGCATCCATCGGAAGCCGGACTGTCTGGTTGGATTATGGCACATTGGATGTGCAGCAGGAGGTCTTATGGACAAGAGAGTATTCCCCGTGCTGCTGCTTATTGCGGCAGTGTTGCTACCGGACGCCCTTGCGCAGAGTGCAGAAGGAACCATCGCCCGGTCTATCGAGGCCCGTGGCGGCCTGGCAGCTCTCCAGGCACGGCAATTCGCAACGGAACTGAGGGTCACTGCCACTCCATCCGTAGCTCTCTTCGGAGAGCCCTTTTCCTGGAACGTCGCGGGCCTTCAACCCGGAGAAAGAGTGACGCTGAAAGCTCTTTCCACGGACGCGCGCGGGATTCTTTGGGCCTCAGAAGCCGTCTTCCAAGCCGACTCCGCCGGAGCGGTCGACGTGGGCCGCCAAGCGCCTATCTCAGGCGGCTATGCGGAGGCGGATATCTTCGGGCTTCTCTGGTCCATGAAAGCCACCAACTCCGACCACGACCAACCCGTTGCCTACCGCCATAACTGGGTAACCGGCTGGATGGTGGAGCTGACAGCTACGAATTCCATTGGGACCACGGCCACGACCAGGTTTCGTTGCGTCTTTCAAAGGCCGGGCGAAGCCTTGGTCCGCGTCCCTCTTGAACAAGACGGCCTAAGAGGTCTTCTATACCATCCGGTGGAAGGTGGTCCGTTCCCTGGAGTCATCATCCTCGGGGGATCCGAGGGTGGGCTGTTAGAAGGATTGGCCCAGGCCTTCGCAGCCAACGGCTTTGCGGCTTTGACATTGGCCTGGTTCCGGTATCAAGGCCTGCCCCGGGAGCTTGTTGAGATTCCCCTCGAGTACTTCGACCGGGCTGCCGCCTGGATGGAGGCTCAACCCGAGGTAAGAGCAGGAGGGCTCGGATTGATAGGGGGATCCAAGGGAGGCGAAGCGGCCCTGATCGCGGCCTCCCGGAATAGCGCTTTTCGGGCCGTCGTCGCCATGACCCCGGCGGCCCACATGTGGGAAGGGCACACCCTGAGGTTCTTTTCGCCGGAATACATACCGGTGTCTTCGTGGAGTCTCGGAGGACGACCGCTCGCCTTCATCTCCTTCAAGGTTTCTCCCCAGGATAAGGAGAGGGAAATGAGGGGCGAACTCTCCTCCTTCGTCAGTTTCTTCCGTGATGCCCTGACCGAGGCCGATCCGGCCACAATCACGAGGGCGGTGATTCCCGTCGAGAATATCGCCGGTTCAATCCTGCTCATATCGGGGACCGACGACCAGATCTGGCCGTCAGGAGAGTTTTGCGCCGCCATCGTGAACAGGCTAGAGCAGGCCAGGTTCCCCTACGATGTCGAGCATCTCAGCATCGAGAACGGCGGCCACGTGTCCGTCCTCCCCTTCCTGATCACGGCCAATCGCGGCCTGCTCATCGACGGCGAACCCAGCGGCGGGTCGCCACAGGCAGATGCCCGGGGAGGCTACCGGTCGTGGGCGGAAACCATCGCCTTCTTCCACCGCCACTTGGACCGATGATGGCGAGACTTCATCAAATCCCCGACACTCCGAAATCTCCGATTGAGTGGCGACGGTCTGGCATTCGTGCTCCTCCCGGCCATGGAGCTCTCGGCCAGCTTCGGCGGGAAGGTCCTGTCGAACCTGACCACGATCGATGTGGGTGAAGGAATCCACTATCTGCAGGAGGACCACCCGCACGAGATCGGGGAAGGAATCGCGAAGTGGTATCGGGGGCTGTAGCCGTCCTCGCATGACGGATGGTGGGGTGTTTTCTCTCAGGATTTGAATGACCGGCTGGCGGCTCCCCGCACCAGCGTGCAGTGTAGCAGCACGCCGGAGATCGAGAGCAGAGCTGCTCCGGGCGAGGCTCGACACGTGGAGGTCTGAGGGAGGACACGATATGCCGCGCTCACGCTGCACTGCGCCACGACCGCGCGGTGTTGTCACACTTCTGGCGATGCTGGCGGCGTCGGGTGTGCGCCCGCTCGCCGCACAGGAAACGCAGCTTCCAGAGATCGAGTTGCGACCAGGCCTCGTGATCACCACGTCAGTACGTGTCACGCCCGCGACCTACCGGCTTGGGGCACCCGCCTCACCGGACTCGGCGCTCATCGTTGTGCTGGGCGACAACATCACCGTGGACTTCGCTGGGGCACGGCTCGAGGGAACGCCCGCGGGTGCCCCACCGGACAGCGCCAGCGGGGTGGCCGTCCGCATTGACGGCGGGCGCAACATCCGCATCGAGAACGCACACATTCACGGATACCGGTTTGCGATCCTGGCACGCGGGACACGCGGACTGACGCTCGTGAACAACGACGTGAGCTATACCTGGAAGCCCCGCCTGTTCAGCCTCGTGGAGCACGAAAGCCTGTTAGACTGGCTCTCCTACCATCACAACGACGAGGGCGAGTGGCTCCGGTTCGGAGCTGGCCTCTACCTCGACGGCGTCCGGGGCGGAGAGATCTCGGGCAACCGCGCCGTACAAGGGATGAACGGTCTGCTCGCGACAGGCAGCGACTCGCTGCGTATCCACGGCAACGAGTTCGCATTCAACTCGGGCCTCGGGATCGGCCTGTACCGGTCGAGCCGCAATGTCGTCATGCACAACCGGCTCGACTACAATGTCCGCGGCTACAGCCATGGGTTCTATCAGCGCGGCCAAGACTCGGCGGGACTGCTCCTCTATGAACAGAGCCAGCACAACGTCATCGCCTACAACTCGGCCACGCACAGTGGCGACGGACTGTTCATGTGGGCCGGCCAGACGACGATGGACTCCGGCACCGGCGGCGTGAACGACAATCTGGTATACGGCAACGACTTCAGCTTCGCGCCCACGAACGGCATGGAAGCCACGTTCAGCCGCAACACGCTCGTCGCCAACCGCTCGGTCGGCAGCACATACGGCCTGTGGGGCGGCTACAGCTTTGGCTCGCGCATCGTCGGCAACTGCTTCGGCGGAAACCGGTACGGGATCGCCATCGAGCACGGCCAGGAGAATCTCATCGCCTACAACCGGTTCGACGCCGACTCCGTCGCCGTGCGGCTGTGGTCCAACCCCAGCGAGCCGGCCGATTGGGGATATCCGAAGTACCGCGACACACGAAGCCGCGCACATCGGGTGGAGAGCAACGTGTTCAGCGGCAACCGCGTCGGGGTTCGCGGAACGCGTACCGAGAACCTTCGGGTCGTGGCCAACACGTTCGCGAGCGTCGACTCCGTCGCGGTGCTGCGCGACACCACCGGGTATACGGCCGCAGACAACGTGGTCAGACAGACAGCCGTCGATCCGCCAGAAGACATCCAACAGTGCCGGCTGAACGTGCCGAGCGACGTTAGCGACCTCGCTCCGCCGCCGCTCAGGAGCAGTTCAGAGGTGCCGCGTTCTCCCCTTTCCCGGCGGGACCGATCCTCCATCATCGTGGACACGTGGGGCCCGTACGATTGGCGATCACCCAAGCTCTGGCCGGTCGACAGCACTCGCGCCGTGCCGCTCCGTCTCGCCGTGCTGGGCCCGGCGGGCAGTTGGCGAGTCGTCGATCGGCTAGGAATCCTGAGCGTCTCCCCCGCCGTCGGCGCGACCGGCGACACGATCATGGTGACGCCCGCACCGACAGCGACGACCGACTGGAGTCTCACGCTCGAGTACCGGGGTGAAGCGACCATCTCGCCGCGGGGCCACCAGCGTCCCACCGGGGAACCGTACCGCTTCCGCTATGCCCGGTACGAGCCGGCTCAGGCCTGGGCGGTACGCTTCCACATCTGGAGTGACAGTACCCACCCGGTGGATCACCCGGAGGCGTTCGCGCACCTGCTCGAGTCCGATCCGCACCTCACTCGTGCGCTCCCACGGCTCGACTTCCAATGGTACCGGCCGACGATCATGGACGTGCCGCGCGAACGATGGGCCCTGCAGGCCACCAGCGAGATGGACCTCCGCCCAGGGACGTACACACTCCGCACGATCAGTGACGACGCCGTCCGAGTGTGGGTCGACGACTCGCTCGTGATTGACCATTGGGAGCCACACGGGTCCGCCCTCGCGTTCGCTTCCCTCGAGGGTGGCCGCCATGTGCTGCGGGTGCAGTACTACCAGAACCGCGGGTGGACCGAACTGCGGCTAGAGATCCTGCGTGGAGTCACGCGGTCGCAGGGCTCGCCCGGTCCGCACTGACGGCACCCATGGCGACGGGGCCCGGGTGCCGCAGTATGCCCCTCCAACCGGACAGCCTCCAGGCAGCCCTCCGCTTGACGTAAGGTGCTGCTGCGTGCTTAGAATTCAGTAGCGAGCCCGCGGCGCCGGTATGAGCCACCATGCCGGGCCGAGACGGTCGATGGTTGGGGAGGCGTACGGTGCCCGTCAGGCATCCATCGATGAGGCAGCATTTCGCGGCGCTCGCGCCGCAGTATCGCGACCTACGTGACCTGGACATGCGAGCGGTTCGTCGTGTGGCCGGCCTCCTACGGGGTATCGTCGCATCTCAATCCAGCCTCAGCCTGCTCGACGTCGGAACGGGTACCGGCCGCTACACCCAAGCGGTGCTCCATCAGCTAGCCCGGGACGGCGCCTGGCGTTCACGCGTCGTTGCCGTCGACGCCACACGCGAGATGCTCGGCGCCTTGGGCGCGCACCTCCCGTTCGAGGTCGTGTCGGTGCAGCGGGTGATCGCCCTCGCGGAAGGCCTCCCGCTCGCGGTCGGCGCGTTTGACGCGCTCCTGTCGTTCAATGCCGTGCACCACTTCGACCTGCCCGCGTTCCTGCACGAGGCAGCACGCGTCGTGCGCCGGTCGGGCAGGCTGCTCCTCTACACGCGCACCCCGGAGCAGAATCGCCGCACGGTGTGGGGACGGTTCTTTCCGGACTTCGCCGCACGGGAGACGCGGCTCCATTCCGAAGCGACGCTCCGGGCGGCCGTAGCGGCCACAGGGTGCTTCCGACCCATCCAGCTCCTCCCGCTGCGGTGGGTGGTCCGGACGAGCCTGGCGCGGCTGCTCGACCAGGCCCGCCTGCGGTTCTATTCGACGTTTGAGCTCTACACGCCGCGGGAGTTGGCGGCAGCACTCGGTGCGTTCGAGCGCCGCGTACGGGCGCACTACCAAGACCCTGCGGCCATCACCGCCCGGCACGACCACCTGCTCGTGCACGCGACCCGCCGCTGACATTCACCGACCGCCCGGAGGCGCCCTCGCACCACCCACCCCTCCTCTAGCGGCCCCCTCCACGGCGCCGTACCATAAGGATTCGCCACCCGGGGGGACGGTGGTGGCATGGACATCACAGCAGGGCTGAGCGTGCTACTCGCCGGGCGGTACGAGCTTGAGCGGGTACTCGGACACGGCGCGATGGCGGTGGTCTACCTCGCCCGTGACCTGAAGCACGAGCGCCTGGTCGCCATCAAGGTGCTGCGCCCCGAGCTCGCGGCCTCCCTGGGAGGCGAGCGCTTTCTGCGCGAGATCCAAATTGCCGCCCCGCTGCAACACCCCCACATCCTGCCGCTGTACGACTCCGGCGCCGGCGACGGCCTGATGTACTACGTCATGCCGTACGTCGAGGGCGAGAGCCTGCGCGACCGGCTGAACCGGGAGGGGCAACTCCCCCTGCCCGACGCGCTGCGCATCTCGCGTGAGGTGGCGGAGGCCCTCAGCTACGCCCACAGCCACGACGTGATCCACCGCGACATCAAGCCCGAGAACGTGATGATCACGGGCGAGCACGCGGTGGTGGCCGACTTCGGCATCGCCCGGGCGGTGACGGCAGCCGCGCACCAACCGCTCACCGAGACGGGGCTGGCCATCGGCACGCCGGCGTACATGAGCCCGGAGCAGGCCACCGGCGCGACCAAGCTGGACGGGCGCTCCGACGTGTACGCCCTGGGCTGTGTGCTGTACGAGATGCTCGTAGGTGAGCCCCCGTTCACCGGGCCGACGGCGCAGGCGGTCATCGCGCGGCACGTGAGCGAGCACGCCCCCTCGGTGCGGGTGGTGCGGGAGGCGGTGCCGGAGGAGCTGGAGGAGGTGATCGACAAGACACTCGCCAAGACACCGGCCGACCGCTTTACCAGCGCCACGCAACTCGCCCAGACCATCGGGGCGCTGGAGACAGGCGAGTACAAGCGTGTGCCCGCCCGCATCAGGCAGCGCCGCCGGGTGGGCATCGTCGGGGTAGCGCTCATCGTAGCCTCAATCGTTGCGCTGCGACTGATCTTCCCTCCCGAGCCGACACTCGAGCGCAACCGCATCGTGGTGTACCCGCTGGTCGTGAGCGGCGAGTACCAGGGAGACCGGGGAGGCGGCGAGCGCGTGGCGCTGGCCGTGGGCTACGCCCTGGAGAGTACCGGTCTGTTTCGCTGGACCGACGGATGGAGCCTGCTCGGCGTCGACGCACGGGAGGACGTGCGGACCCTCTCCGAGGACGACGCGCGCGACCTCGCCCGGGAGCAGGCGGCCGGCTACTTCATCGACGGCCGCGTGGTGCCGCGCGGGGACTCGGTCGACATCATGCTGGCGCTGCACGACGTCGCCGCCGATTCCGTCGTCCTGTGGAGCAGCGCGGCTGGGGTGCCGGGTGAAGACTGGCACCTCGGCCTTCTCGCGCTCAACGAGCTGCTTCCGGAGATCACGGGAGAGCGCGTCGGGGTCGGCTGGCTGACTGACCACGCGACCACCGCGGTGGCGCACTTCCTCCAGGGGGAGCAGGAGTACCGCCGCTCGCACTTCGGCCTCGCACTGGACCACTACGACCGCGCGGTGGCCATCGACTCGACACTCGCGATCGCCGCCCTGCGTGGCGCGCAGGCGGCGAGCTGGATACGCGAGCCCGACCGGGCGGAGGCGCTCGTGGCGGTCACGCTGGCCCGAGAGCCAATGCTCCCTGCAGAGCAGATCCTGTTTGCGCGCGGCCTCGAGTCCTACTTCACCGGCGCAGCCGATACCGCGGTGTGGTACCTGAGGGAGGCGCTGGCCCACGACCCGGAGTGGCGTGACGTGTGGATGGCGCTGGGCGAGGTCTACCACCACTTCTTGCCCAACGAGTCCCCACTCGATTCCCTCGCCGAAGCTGCGTTCGCAACGGCGCGCCAGCTCGATACCGCGTTTACGCCGCCGCTGTATCACCTGACGGAGTTCGCCATTCTTGGGGGGGACCTCGAGGCAGCTCGCGACATGCTGGACCGGTTCAGCCGGGAGTCGCCCGATACGTCGCTCACCCAGCAGCTGTTCCTCATGTACGACTGCGTGGCCCGCGGGGACGAGGTGGTGGACTGGCAACGCGCCACGCGGGAGACACCGCTCGCTGTGCTGCGAGCGGCCGACGCGCTCGTGGCTGCGGGCGCGCAGCCCGCCTGTGGGGAGCGCGCCTTCGAGGCGGTGCTGCGGCACGACGGGCCCGACGCGGGGGGCCGACGCTGGGGCGCCATGTACGGGCTGCAGAGCCTCCTGGTCGCGCAGGGCCGCTACGACGAGGCCGGTCGGCTGCTCGACTCGGCCGCGGCGACCGGCGACGGCACGGTTCCCCCGCTGTATGTGCTGGACGCGGCCGCGGGTGCGCCGCTCGAGGCGCAGGCGACGGCATACATCGCCGAGCGGTATGGCCGCCCCGGCGAGATCGCGAGCCCCAACCTCTGGGTACTGGGGATCTGGCACGCGCACCTCGGGAACGCCGCGGAGCTCGAGGCGGTCGCCGACACCCTTGCCGGGCGCGCGGCCACCACGGACGCTCGCATGGATCGGCTCCTGGCCGAGGCCACGGCGGCGCTAGCGGCACTGGCCCGCGCCGATACGGCGGAGGCGCTCGACCGCCTCAAGGCCCTGCGGCCGAGCGCGCGGAGTGGGCCGCTCGCAGGATTCCCGTGGGAGTCGCTCGGGCCGGAACGAATGGCATTGGCGGAGCTGCTGTTCGCCCGCGGGGAACTCGAACAGGCGGCGACCGTGGCGGCGAGCTTCGACTCCCCCGCCCCGGTGTCGTATCTGCTGTACCTGCCGGCCAGTCTATCACTGCGACTGCGCGTCGCCGAGGCGCGGGGCGACGCCGCGGGCGTGGAGGAGTATAGGAAGAGGCTAGTTGCACTAGGGCGGTACGACCTCGCTGGCCTCGTGCCGTGATGCAGGTTCTCATGCGTGGAGGTGTGCCATGTCAGTCGCAACCGCTGGGAAGTACAGGCTGAAGAACAGGCAGGCAAAGGTGAACCTCACCGGGAAGCCCTCGGCCCCGGTGACGCTGACCGAAGAGATGGTGGCACCACTCATCGAGTGGGCGGAGAAGATGGTCGACTGGGGTAAGGGCGTGCGGGCGGACATCATTCGGCTCGAAGGAAGCGCTGGATTCGCGTTTGGCGATCCAGAGGACCCGCCCACGCCGCCGCCGTGGGGAGGGAAGTAATCGGTCGGTGATACAGGTGCGGTGCTAGTGACGTTGCCGTAGCGCGCCGCCGCTTGACGATGGCTTGACGCCCTCCCGGCATCGTGCACCCGTCCAAATGGGGAGCGCACGATGCCGAGGGCCTGGTGGCAGAGCCGAGCCAAACGACGCGGGTCGCGCCCTCCAAGGCTCTCGCGCCCCAGTCTCGGGGTGAGCGCCGGGCAGCTGCGGTCGGCCGCACTGCGGCGGCACCGGCTGATGGAGGGGGCCGACGTCGGCGCCTATCGCCTGGGGCCACTCATCGGTTGCGGCGGGATGGGGGAGGTCTATCACGCGACCCACCGCCTGCTGGGTCGTTCGGCGGCCGTCAAGCTCATCCGGCCCGAGGTGCTGATCGAGGCCGACGACGACGACGTGTTCCTGACCTTGCGCCGCTTCCGTCGCGAGGCCAGGTCCGGCGCGACCCTGCGCTCACCCCACGCCGTCAGCCTGTTCGATTTCGGCGTGACCGACCGCGGCACGTTCTACATCGTGATGGAGCTGCTCGAGGGTCTGAACCTCGCGCAGCTGGTCACACGGTTCGGGCCCGTCCCCGCGGAGCGCACCGTCCACATCCTGTACCAGGTGAGTGCCGCGCTCGGCGAGATGCACGCGCACGGCCTGGTGCACCGCGACGTCAAGCCCGAGAACGTGCATCTCATCCCTCGGGACCAGCACCATGACTTCGTGAAGCTGACGGACCTCGGACTGGTGAAGCCCGAGCGCGGAACCACGACCGAGCACCGGCTGGTTCGGGCACGGGGCTGCATCCTCGGGACACCGGCCTTCATGGCGCCCGAGACGGCCAGGGGTGACCCGGGCGACGAACGCACCGACATCTACGCCCTGGGGTGCGTGGCCTACTGGCTCCTCACCGGCTGCACGGTGTTCGACGCCGACGATGTGCAGGGCCTGATGCGCAGCCACATCGACATGGATCCAACGCCGCCCTCGCAGCGCACCGAGCTCGAGCTGCCTGCATCACTGGAGCGCCTCATCCTCTGGTGCCTGTCCAAGCACCCCGAGATGCGACCGCAGAGCGCCAAAGAGTTTTCCACCCGCCTGGCTGCCTGCAAGCTGACGCGGACCTGGACCGCAGAGCAGGCCGAACGGTGGTGGGACGCGCACCTCCCCACGGGAGAGGTGGCGATGGTGGCGGGGTCGGGGCCGAGGTCGGCGTAGGGGAAGGACGACTCGCCACTCGGATGTGTAATCCGCAGGTCCAGTCGCCTACCTATTCTCCTAGTGATCAGTTGGGATCCCGTGCGATGCCGACGATGGGACGCACCCCAGCTAGCCGATACTGCCTTGCGCACCCCGCAAGCAGAGGACCACAGGATCCGCAGCTACCTTTCCCTTCGTCTGACTACTCGAGGCCTCTCATTACTGAGCCCGAGTTCATCGATCTTCGTCTGCAAGGCAAGGGCTTCGTTGTGGTTCAGGTTCGTTCCGAACACGACCACGTATCGCACGCGTGCCGGCGTCGCCGGATCAGGTACCTCATACACCCTCGCTGCAGCCGGATCGTTGAGCGCCACGATATACTCATGAGCCTTACGAGCCGCGTCCTCTGCGTTCCCGTACTCCTCCCCAGCGACGTACCACGCGCGGGGATCCGAGCGTCCCAGGAACCCTCGAAAGAACTGCTGAACCCTCGACTCCGGCGGCGGTTCCGTCTCTTCGACACTCCCACTGACGATGATCTGCTCCACGCTAAGCGCGGCCTGCTCCAAGGGTACCCGTACCTCTGCCGTCCGACCCGCAGCAACCTCAACCGCGACCTCTCCGTATGAGAAGCCCAGCAGCGAAACCAGCAGCGTGTGCCCTCCCGCTGGCAGATTGAGCTCAAACGCGCCGTTCTCCGCGGTTAGGGTGCCGATGTCCGTTCCGCTCACACGGACGTGAGCGCCGACGAGCGGCTCGCCCGTCTCACCGTCCACGACCTGGCCTCGTACCGAGCCCACAGCCACTTGCTGCCGTACGGCCTCCGGCACTGGTTGTGCATGTGCCTCGCTCATCACGATCTCAGCCATAGATTCCAGCCCAGCGATCGGTCCGCCCCCGGGCCCTCCAACTTTCAGTCCGTTCGATACGCTGAGGATCATGGCCGGGGCCACAATACCCAATTCAAAGACCCGCAACCGTTGGCTTTCCTGCTTGTGCAGCCACGCCCAGAGGCCCCCAATGGCGAACAGCAATACCACTTTGACGACCAGCCCGAGGGCGGCGAACAGCGTCATGTGCGCGAGGACCGGCTCAAGATCTACGACGATGAGGCTGAGCGCCGTCGGGACGACGGCCCCAATACCACCCAGAGCGAACTTCGGCAGCCCTGGCATCGCTGCCGCGCTCGGCTGCGCCTGACCCTGCTGCTGCACCTCGCGCTCCTGCGGTTGTGTCGGTCCGTTCATGGCTTACTCCCTGTAATGCCTACTTGGCACACTGAGTTCGGGCTGGCGCGCCGCCGCCACCTCGCGGCTAGTCGCATCTAATCCGCACTCTGGGTGGCCCCTCCCAACGGAGCAGCGTCAAGCTGAACTGATCCCCAGGCTTGATACCGTCAGGCGGGGTCCACCGCGCTTCCCAGAGATAGCCTTTCCTTCGCATACCGCGTCCACGTACCTCGGTATCGATGTCACCGTCGTCTGCACGCACTCCATCACGCTCTCGTGCGAACTCCAGGACCGGTCCACTCGCGGGGACCATGCTGCCGGCCGGTGCATCAAACCAGCGGACGATCACAGTATCCCCACGACAGATGGGCCGACCGTCGATCCGGAGGCGGTCGGGTCGCGGTCCCGAGTCGGGCCAGTGCGACTCCGGGTCGCCGGGCCGAACGAGGATGCTGTCCACCTGGGCCCGCGATCCAGAGTCACTGGTGTCCGACGACAGGCTCGCCGTGAGCGCTCGCAAGCGCTCGGCGATCACCACGGCGGTCTGGGGGCCGTAGAGATTGGAGCCACCTTCATACAGTTGAGCTCCGTATTCTTCCGGTGTGGTGATGTATCGGAGGTCGCCGTTGGCGAGGCCGAGGATCGTGAGATTCTCGGCGGGGACGCCGTCGGGGCGCTCGGCCTGCATCACGGCCAGCATGCGCAGCCCAGCCTCAGTCGTGACTTCACCGGGCACGGTTCCGATCAATACGTCTCCTACCCGCACCACGGCAAACTGGGCGTACTCCGAGAAGGCAAAACTGCCGAACATGCGCGACTGCGGCAGGAATGTGCTGCGCTTCGGCCCCTGGCAGTCGGTACGCGAGGAATCAATGCCGGAGCCGCCAGGGTCGAGCCCGAGGGGGATCAGCCCGAACAGCTTGAATCCGGCAAAGCGCGTCAGACCATCCGGCCCACCCGCTACCGCAGCGGTTCCGGTCTCGCCGCTCTCGCACAGTCCAGCCTCGCGCGCCTCGTCGGTGGTGAGATCAACCGTCTCGTATGCCCGCGCGATGGAGACGTCGGGCGCCAGTTCGGACTCGAGGTTCTCGTAGATCTGCCCCGCTCTGCCGGCCAGCGCTGCACCCACGTCCTCCACATAGGCCTTCGCTGCCGAGACGCACGCCGCCAGGTGCTCCGGCGCATCGTGCCAGTCGTCTTTGGGTGCTGGCGTGCGCGGCCCGCCGGGCCGCCGCGTCGGCCGGATTGTCGGCGGGTCACAGCGCGTCTCGAAAGGCCAATTGGGCGAGACATCCCCCTGGGTGCCGTTGGCGAAGAGGTGGATGCCACCGAGACGACTCTCGAGCGTGCGGGCCACGACCCCGTGGATGTCCGCATCGTACACGTTGCTTCCCGACGGGAAGCCGGTTCCGTGGATCGCGAAGATGCTGAGCGTTCCAGCTGGACGGAAGGCACCTGCAGAGTCCCGGACGTCCACACGGAGCATCGCCCAGCGTGGGTTCACCTTGCAGAGCGAGTCATTTCCTGAGAAGGGACACGGCGGAAGCGGGAAGGCGGGAACGCCGCCGTTCAGGGCGTACGCCTGCAGGCTCCGGTTTCTGGTGTGTCCCCACACCGTGTCGATGGCCCAGGCCGCCTTGGCAGGACGGCGCCCGTTGTACGCGGTGATCACGGCGTCCGCGATTCCATCGGTCAGCCAATCCACGAACTCTGGGTCGTAGCCCGCCACGCCGGAACCGAAATCATTGAGCGTCCAGGCAGACAGGTAATGTCCCGGTCCCGAGTGCGTGTGCGTCGCCGACAGGATGAGCCGGTCCGCGCCAATCGCCGAGTCCGTGGCCTCAAACACCTGCTGGGCGACCCGGCGGTGTACGAGCGTGGACATGACGCCCAAATCCACCACGGCGAAGGCGATCCGCTGGCCGTCCCCATCCTCCAGGACCAGCGCCCTCACCTGGAGGCGGGTCCGGTATCCAACCGCCCGCTTGCCCTCGGGACCGTACCCGAAGAGACCGAACCCGGGGGGCGGCGTGATGTCGACGAGGTCGAACCCGGCCAGCAGCACTCCCTCGCCCTCCGTGGCGGGCTCCGATGCCGGCGTGGGCAACTCGAACTTCTCTGGGAGGGTGCACGCGGGGACCGCCAGAAGGCTCGCGAGCAGCACAGCGCATATCCAGGACGCCGCCCTGTCGCGCCGTGTCCGAAACATGTGCTCAGTAGTGCGCCACATGGTATCCATCCGGCCGAATCACCAGAACCAGCTCAGAGCGATGTTAAACAGCAGCCACTTCGTCCCCCGATCCTGATCCTCGAGCGCGCGGCTCGTTCGTTTCGTGGCCTCGTCGACGTTGATCAGTAGGTGCACGTCGGGCGTGATATAGAGATCGCGCACTGGCCCGATGGGCGCATAGACTTGCGTCCTTGCGAAGATGTCCACGTGCGTCACACCGTCCTCCGCGAAATAGCCCCCCTCTTCGGGGTCCGCAGTATTCACTGCCTGGCCGGCGCTGACCCCCGCGAGTGCCCCGAGGTACAGGGACGGTACGGCAAGAGGCAGAACCGGGATCCGGTAAGTCGCGCTCAGCTCGAAGTAGGCGCCCTTCACCTCTTCCAGATCGAGCCAGACGGCGACCCTCGGCGTGAATCCTCCGATGCGCACCTGACCATTGGCGTAGAACTCACCAGTGTTGAAGACGGTGCTGCCCACGGCCGCTGCGGCTGCCTCGTCGAAGAAGTAGCGAGTGTAGCCGAGCGAGAGATCGAACGGGCCCGCCCACGTGGCGAACTCGGCCCAGAGATCCCACTGGCCGAAGTGCTGGCCGAGTCCGATATCGGTTGACGCTGGATCGGCCACGGAGAACTCGAAGTTGGTCCAGCCACCGACCGTGAGGAAGCTGCCTGAGAACCGAGCCCCGGTCACGAGATCTGCCTGGAGCACCCAGTCGTTTCGGCGGGTGATGCCGCGCCAGTAGTACCTCGAAGCGACGGTAGCGTCGGCGGCACCGGTCCAGCGCGCTTGGCCGGCGAGCGGGGGCGATACCCCGAACCCAAGCAGCGTGGCGAGGACTAGCAGGGCGAAGCAGCGCATCAATCGGATTGCCTCTACGCCCCGTGCTCGCGCCACCCCAACTGGTAGATGCGCAGATCATCCCCTACCACCACCGCGAGGTGTGCGTTCTCAAGCCACGGATCCGACTTGCCCAAGCGGCAGTGCCCGATCCATGCTCCGGCGTCCAGCAGCGTGAAGGGAACGCCGTCCTCGTGTTTCCCCGCCACGATACGCGGCCAATGCGTGTGTCCGATCACCACCAACCTGATGTCGTAGCCGCCGTGGTCGCGTAGCGCGTACGCAATCTCGCGCGCCTCCCTGAAGAACCGCTTGTTATTCGCCTTCGGCGACCCTTGGTGCGCATCGATGACATTCACGTTGTCCGGCCCACCTGGCGAGCCGCCCGCCACTGCAAGCTCAGCCTGTCCGACGCCAATGGGCTGGTCACCATCCGGTATGGCACGGTTCGCCGACGCTACAGTGGCATCATCGTTGTACAGCTCATGGCCGCCGGAGCTATGCCAAGTTGCGAACCGCACCGCTGCAGCCTGGAGTGCATCCGGGAGTAGCCGCTCTAGCCGGCTGAACAGATCTCCGTGCAGCACGAGCACATCACCGCCCGCCGAGCCCTGGTTCTCGATGATCCGAAACCGGGCGGCGCGCCATCCCGACATGCGGAACAGGCCGTAATCGTGATTGCCCGCGATGATTCTCGCCTTGACGCCACCCGGCACGCCGTAGGTCAGCAACTCCAGAATGTCCGCATGGTCGGCCGCGATCCTCCGAAGCTCTGCTTGCTCATCTTGCCCGCCCCGAGCTCTCCAGAGGTCGAACAGATCACCAAGCTGCCACACTCTCAGCTGTCTGCGGTGGTTCTTCTTGAGCTCCCTCAGGGACTCCAGACACAGCAAGAGATCGTCGTCCTGGACGAAGCCCCACTTCGGATACGCCGGCGCGTCCCGCCGGCTCAACAGGTGACAATCCGGAATGAACAGGTGAACCCGTCCTCCGGGGAGTTGCAGTCCCGCTTCGTCGTACCGTGCCACCAACGACACGGGCTCCTTGCCGGGGTATCGCTCGCCAAACGCGTCGCCCAGATACGACACTATCGTGTCATGGTCCAGCATGGTCGGACTCCTCGACGTTGTCAGTTCGGCTCCGGGTCACATATCGAGTCGGCCTTGAACACGTCCAGACGATCGATTGGACCACCTTCCGCGGGCGCGTGGAGCAGGACCCAGGCTCGGTCGATCCGCACTGCGACACACGCACCATCCTCGCTCCTCCATTGTCGGCAGCCGAACGTGCGGCGCGCATCGTCCACTTCGAGCGTCCACACGGTCAGGGGTAGCACCGTCCGCATCAACGAATCGACCGTGAAGGGAGAAGCAAGCTCCACATCGCTCATCGCGGCGTAGGCCGGCGCGACGGCGTCTCGGATCTCGGTCTCCGTGCGCGCAGAGCAGATTGTGGGCTCCCCGTCCAGATCGGCGCACTCGTCCGGCTCGTCTGATCGCAAGAGACAGACGGTTCCCTCAAGCGCAGCTTGCCAGTCAGCCGACCGATCCTCACCTAGCCCAAGCGGGAACTCCAGACGCCTTGTCGCCTCGGGCACTGGAGCACTCGCCACAGGCTGCTCCCGGACGCACGCAATGCCCAAGACTCCCAACGTGAGTGCTGCGGCAGCACTCAAGATCCTGATGGCTTGCATTCTGACCTCCTCGACCGAGCTGTGACGCGTCACCGGCTTCGTCCGTCCACGTTCTTGAACGAGTACACCGCGGTCACCTGGAGTTGAGTCCTGCTCCTAATGGCGACGAATCCCTCGAGTAGTGAATCGCGCAAGGACTGGGGGTCGCGCGTCAGGTGCCGGAAGATCTCCGCGCAGGCTACGTAGAATCCCTGGTACGCGTGCAGGGTGTCGTCGACGAACTCGCCGCGTGCCCCTCGCCGAGCGAACTGGCTCCTGATGGGCACGGCGCCCTTTTCGAACACCACCGTCATGGGTTCCGGGTTGTAGACGTTGATGGATGTGAGGTAGGTCCCGGGCACGAGCACTGCGTTCGTGTCGCGTGACGCATCGGGGAACTCCGGCGATCCAGGCTCCGCTGCGATCGTACCGCACAGGAACTTGGCCGAATACGAATACGCCTCGCCATCGTGGATCGGCACCGCCGGCACCGTCTCCACATCGACACTGCCCCCCACGCCCAAGCCCTCGCAGGCCGCCAGCGCGACCAGCGGCAACACCCCGAGTAGCGGTCTCATTGTCTGCCTCCATGTGCGATGGGCGCAGGAAGTGGCGCATGACCTGACTGGCGGGCAATCCGGGTAGCGGCGGTGGTGGTCGTCGGGTAGGCGTCCGTGGAGGGCGTCGGTACGGCGGCACAACCACCTGGCCGGAACTCTGTCTGGGCCTGGCAGTCGGGTTTCCTCGAGGCTCCAAGCTGTGACTCAGCCCGCCACTTGACTAGGCCAGTATTGGGGCACGACATGCCGAATGTGGGACATCCGCCGTCACGTGCTCAACGAACGGCCGATCAGATCAATCTCAGGCCTAATCCCGACAGATTCGTTCCACGCTCGCCCCGTATGCCGGCGCTTTGGCCCGCCAATGTCGCAGATGCGGCATGTCATGCCCCAAAAGAGGCCTAGTTCCAGCAAGTCACCGCGCCAATAATGGAGCCCTCGCGCCAGACTTGGTGGTTACGCCCGGAAAAGGGCGCCCCGCGCCCGACGCCTCGTACAGCCTCCGTCCGCCAGGCCGACGCCCAGGAGCCGATTCGTCCGCACCAGGGGTGCCACGAGCGTCGTATCGCTCTGGCAGTCCTCGGCATTCCTGCGGGTTCCGACAACCGACTACCACGTGCGTCACACCGTTGCAAGGAGGTGTTTCATGAAACGGAGAGTGAGAAAGGCGGGGCTACTGCCCGGCCCGCTGAAGGAGCCCACTACGCCAGACTACGTAGTGGTCGAACTACGGCACGACAGTCAGATCGCCTATTCGGAACAAGGTTTCGCGGCACCCGCAGCATTGGAGCCGGAAGTCAGCGGACTCAATCGCGTCCTCGAGGGCTACCGCACCAAAGCGGTGAGCTCGCACTTCGGCGTCCCCGCGCGTCAGGTCCGGCGGCGCGTGGCCGACGCCCCCTCATCGTTGAGGGTCCCGGTTGACGGGGACTTCGCCCACGCGGGATTCGTCCAAGTGGTACCGCGGGACCCCGGGGACGCCGCCGCCCTCGCACGCCGTCTGAACCGCAATCCGCGGGTATGGAAGGCGTTCGTCGCACCCCGCCCGGTTCCAGCCGGCCTAGCCTTCGGCACCAGGGTGGGAAGTCGGAGCTTCGAAGCGACTCAGGGCTACCTTGCGTCTCCACCGAACGGTATCGGTGCCATGCAGGTTTGGTCCCAGCGGGGCGCCCGCGGCGAACGGGTACGAATCTGCGACATCGAGGGCAACTGGAATCTGCGGCACGAGGACCTGCCGCGTGGCCTCCGGCGCCTGGGTGGCACCCCGATCAACGACCTCGGCTGGCGCAACCACGGGACGGCAGTTCTCGGCGAGATGATCAGTCGTCCCGGTGACGTGGGTACCGTAGGCATCTCGCATCGCGCCCAGGGGAACGTGCACTCTGCGATCATTGGCGGTGTATGGAACACCGGAGGTGCGATACGGAACGCGGCTCGCCAACTCCGAAGCGGCGACGTCATCCTCATCGAGCTACAGGGAACCGGACCTAGGGGACGTTACGTCGCGATGCAGTACTGGGATGACGTGTTCTCCGCAATTCGGTACGCCACCGCAAAGGGAGTGACCGTGGTGGAAGCTGCGGGCAACGGTAACGAGAACTTCGACCTGAGAACCTACCAGGGAACGGGCCTACAGAAAGATTCGGGTGCAATCGTCGTCGGCGCCGGAGTGCCCCCGACCAACTGGCACGACTACCAGGGGCGGAACCCCTTTGGAGGCGGCGATCCCGCCACTCGCTACAAACACATTGGAGTACCACGGTCGCGCATCTGGTTCTCCAACTACGGGCGAATCGTCAACGTGCAAGCGTGGGGTTGGCACGTGACGACCCTGGGCTACGGTGACGCGCAGGGAGGTAGAAGCGAGAACCGGTGGTACACTTTGCACTTCTCCGGTACCTCCAGTGCTTCACCGATCGTGACGGGGGCGGTAGCTTGCATTCAGGGGCGGGCGAAGGCCGTGAGGGGCCGTCCACTGGAGCCCAAACAGGTTCGGCGCCTCCTCATGCGCACCGGGACGCCCCAGGAACCGGGACCTAGGGTCCCACTGAGGCAGCGAATCGGTCCTCAGCCCAACCTGCCGCGCGCGATGCGCGGAATCAGGAGATAGCTCCAGAATGATGGCGCGTGGGGGTGACCAATTCGACTTCGGGACCGCGCCGGCCGGTCCGCACCTGGTAGTGCGGCTCAAGGCCAGGTGGCGCTACGACTCACGGCATCGCCGTTTCGTCAGTGCCACCGGGAACGAGTTTTCCCTGAGGGGACAGCTACCCAAGCGAACCCGGATCACCCCCACCGCGCCAGATCTTGCGCGCAGGGCGCCTGAGCGCCTCTCCCCAGAGGAGCGCGACCTGGCCCGCTACGTGCAGCTCGTACCGCCGAAACCCTCGAACGCGAAGGACTTGCTGGCCCAAGTCAGGAGATGGCCCTGCGTCGAGAGCGCACAGCTGTCGCCGACAATCAGCCTTCCATAGCCCCGGTCAGCCATCGGCTCTCGGTGCAACCGATATCGGCTTTCGCGTCTCCGGCGATGCAGCCGGATCTCCACCAAGCCTGACGCCCCTGTGCACCCACCAAGCGCGGATCTTCCACATACCATCCTCTAGGCAAAACCGCTTGAGCTCACGATCCGCTTCGGCTCTCCATTGATCCTTGGATAGCCTCTCCATGCGCATCAGTTGGTATAAGGCGTCGTGAATCAGGGATCCGCGCATGAAGTTCGACGTGTCGAATGTAGGGCCCGAGGGTCCATCCCATGCGTACCCCTTCTTGATCACCAGTATCCCATCGGCCCCCAGATCGACGAAGTCGGTCACAATGCTCTGGTCCGGGATCACACTTACCGTGACCGAATACTCCTCTGCCAGCTGGTACTTGTAGCCACTACGATAATGGATTTGGGTACCAGGCATTCGATTACCTCCGCTTGAGAAGACCCGGTGACCATGCTGTCCATACCCGACCAGAGTGTGCCGCCTCGAGGCGCAAGGTCAGTGCCATTCCCTTACCTACAGAAGTCCTCCGTAGGAATGATCGAGTCGAAGACCACCCTTGCACCTTTGTGGGCCACGAACTCGCTCGGCCCCACCGGGGTCGTCGAGACCGGGTTCCAATCGTAGGTATAGCCTAGCGCCGTCCAGGGATACTGCTCCATCGAATCTCTGGGGCCATAGCGATTCATCCACGTGTCACAGAGCCACTGCTGGTGGCGAGCATCCGCTGGGCCCTCGTGGCTGCCCGGACATTGCCACTCGACCTGGTTGTCATCCGTGACCTCTAGGGGTGAGGCAATCGGACAGGTTGTGCCGACGACACTCGGGTCCGCGCACGGACGCACCAGATCTTGCGGATCGATCCACACCTGTAGGAAGGCGTCATATCCACTTTCAGGCGGTAGACCGAGAAGTTGCTCGAGGCGTAGGTCGAGCGCTCGGCCCTGCAGCTCGCCCTTCCGACACGCCTCCTGTACTTGGGTGCCGGCAGTGAACCACGTCTCGCCTCGCAGGCAGAATGAATACCCAGCCTGGTACTTGGGTTCGCTGTAGTACTGCGCGTGGGTCCACTTCGTAACGAGCACCTGCGAAGCCTCGTTCCAACTCAGACCAGGGGTGCCGGGTCGAATGCTCAGGAGATCATGGACCACTTCAGAGGGGAGCGGATAACGCGCGTCCGCCACTGCCTCCTCGTAGGCCGTACGCTGACTGTCGGCAGCAAGCTCCTGGGAACCACCGGGCTGCGCAGGTGGTGTGTGAGCGCAGCCGGCTGCCAACAACACCGTCACGATCGCGTGTGCGGCGCGGTTCAGAAGACTGGTATGTCTTGCTCGCCTGGATGAGCACATCGATTGTCCCCCCGACCGGCGCAACAATAGGCGGTGCGCTAAGCGCTCACTCACGGAAGACGGGCACATCGCTAGGGTCGCCGACCACATCGACGTCATCCGCTTTCAGGACCCACGGCGTGTAGCCGCTGTGCGATGCCTGCGCGCGCTCCATGACGCTCGCATGGACCTTCGGTGCTAAATCAAACGGCCACGACCGCTCTCTTCTTCGGTAGAGCCCCTGCAGGCCGTCGCGCGAGTCGTGCATCACGCCACCGGGATTGGGATCA
>JBDGYO010000377.1:0-3346 GCA_039584015.1 Gemmatimonadota bacterium
CTGCTGTGTAGTCTGCTGCCGCGAGGCCGCCTGGTTCCGCTCGGCCTGCGTGGAGGCGATGTCGCCGAGTGTCGAGGCCATGACCTCGGTGAGCGGTGTGAGAAGCTGCGTCGGATCCGCCACGGACGTTCCCGACAACACCGCGACCTGTTCGGCGGAGGCCCCTTCGACGTCCTCGGCCGCGACACTGCGCTGGTAGTTGTTGCGCGCGGCGGTGAAGTTGGGATCGGCCCGCACGGCGTCGGCATAGTGCAGCGCCGCCGTGGGGAAGTCACCCAGGTCCTCGGCCGCGAGCCCGCGGGAGTAAGCAAGGAACGCCACCAGGCTCTGCGTGCCATTCTCGAGAATCATCTGCCGCTCGGCTTCGGACAGCACGTAGCCGAGCTGGCCGGCGATCCCGATCACGACCTGCTTCTCCATCTGCATGAGATCGCGCAACTGGCCGGTGGCGGCCTGCGGGCTGGTGACCTGCCCGTCGGGCCGGACGACGCTGGCCTCGAGCCGCACGTCGGCATCGGGGGGGATGGCCGCCAGCCCCTGGACCATGCGGCCGGCGCGGAGCAAGTGCCCCATGCGCAGAGCGCCGACCTCGAGTCGCTCCACCATGCGGAAGCGCTGCAGCAGCGCCAGGTCTGCGGTGAACATCTCGGCGAGGCCCCGCGACAGTGGCTGGTACGACGAGTCACCGGCGACATCGAGCGGCAGCACGGCGATCGTCTGAGGATCGCCTGGACGCTGCGCCAGCTCATCTTCCCGCTCCAGCGCTACCCTTGCCTGCTCGTTCGCTCGCGCGCGCCGCGCGAACAGGTCGCGCGCTCGCACGGCGGGCGCGCCGTCGTGCTCGGGGAATGCCGCGAGGTAGTCGGCGTACACCGTGATGGCCTGATCGTAGTTCCCCTGGCGCTCGAACGTCTGTCCCAGGACCAGCGGGCCCAACGCGTCCTCCGGCCGAATGGCCGTGCCGCGTCGCGCAATGGTGCGCGCGCTGTCGTACTGCTGCGCGGCGAACAGCGCCGCCGCGTAGCGCAGCAGCGTTTTGCCGTCGCTGGGGTCCTGAGCCAGCTGTTGTTCGAGTTGCGGGATTTCTTCCGGTGAGACTCGAGCCGTCTGTTTCCCGGCGCAGGCCGACGTCGCAAGTGCGGCGCCGACCACGACCGACAACACGAGCCGGGGCCGGGAGCCAGCTTCCAAGTTGTGCATACCTGCTCCACGCGTGGCGGACAGCGAACATGCCGCCCGCCGAGAGCGCCGTCAAGTTGGCTACGGAGTGTCGTTGGAACGTTTCGTACCAGCGGTGTGCCGGGGCAAGAACAAAAAACGCCCGCGGGCGCGGGCGGCGGCTACGCGTCCTTCAGGATCGTGCGCATGCGACGGGCCAGCCCCTCGATCTCCGTGAGTGAGGTCACCGTCTCCTCATCGTACTGCTCGGCGCTGAGGAGCATCATCTGGGTCTCGGCGAGGATCGCCGCAAGCGGGTTGGCCAGGTCGTGTCGCAGCTTACGCACCCGTGCTTCCACCTCGTCGCTCACTCACTCACCGATCGGTAGAGGTCCCGCAGATGGTGGTCCCGCAGATCGTTCAGTGCCTCCCACAGGTCGCTCTCGCTGGTCGTGCAGAAAATGTCGGTGGTGGCCGGGGCCGACTCGCCCGGCCCGAACAGCAGCCGGCCGCGCCACGTCCCGTCCTCGGCCCTCCACATCTCCAGCCGCACGGTCACCATCTCGTCCCCGTACTGCATCGGGGGCAGCTCATGGATGACGGGCTCGGAGGGTTGGGAGGCGCCGTACCGGACGGGGTTTCCCGGCATTAAGCAAATGACCTGTTGGTTTGCGCAAATATATAGGAAGCCGTCACTTGAGCAATAGTGAGCGGGTAGTCACTAGCGGCCCTGGAGGGCTCGACTTGGGCCGGCTGGGCGTCTAGCCGTAGTAGACCGGGACGGGCGTGAACGTCCCGATGAAGAGCAGTAGCGTGGCCCAGCCGACCGGTTGGCGGTTGCGTGGCAGGGCCCGGTGGCGGTCGAGCACCTGGGGGTGCGCCAACTGTCCGCGTCCGAGCATGAGAATGACGGCGGCCCAGATCCACCACACCAGCCCGGCCCAGAACGAGCCGAGCGCCGCCGCCACGAATCCCAATCCGATGAGCGCGAGCCACACGAACGAGCTCGCGCTCGCTTGGCGGCGGCCGATCAGCGCATACAGGATGTGTCCCCCGTCCAGCTGGCCCAGCGGGAGCAGGTTCAACATGGTGACCAGCAGACCGATCCAACCGGCGAAGGCGAGCGGGTGCAGCAGGACCGTGCCCTCTCCCACGACCAGGCGGCGCGCGACGTACATGATGGGGGAGTGGCCGAGATACAGCTGGTAGTGCGCCAGCGTGATGAACTGTTCCGACGCGCCAACGTGTGCGACGACCTCGGAGCGGGCCAGCCCCGCGACCAGCACGACGATCGCCACCACGAACCCGGCCCACGGGCCGGCGGCCCCCACATCCATCAGCTGCTGCCGGTCGACGACGGGGCTGCGCAGCCGGATGAACGCGCCGAAGGTACCGATGAAGTTCACGATGGGCGGGGCGGGAAGGAAGTACGGCGGCGACGCGTCGATGCCGTACCGGCGAGCGACGACGAAGTGGCCCCACTCGTGCGCCAGCAGGATCGCCATCAGCCCCAACGCGAAGTCGAGTCCCTCACGCAGCGTCACCAGCTCCCGCAGCAACTCCACGAGCAGTTGCGGGGCGATGGAGAAATCGATGTGGAATGGGAACGCCAGGGGCAGTGCCGAGCCGGCCAGCAACGCACCGCCCATCCACACGGTAAAGAAGGTGGCGAGGAACAGCACCAGGTGCAGCGGCCACCGCTCGCTCGGCTCGGGGCGCAGCACGCGCACCAGCACCAGGCGACCGTCCCCGTCGCCCCGCGCCCAGTAATAGGGACCCGGCCACTCGGTCAACGCCCGCTTGAGCTCGTCGGAGGGGCCGCGGTGCGCGGGATCCACCACCGCATCCACGATCTCGCGGTCCCGGACGACGGTCGTTCGCCACCACAGGAAGAAGGGGGTAAGGGGGCTCACCCCGGCACTTGACGTCATTCCGCTCCCACCGTAGGATTACCGGAGCTACTCATCCAGCTGATATCCCCTAAAGCTAAACTTCCCCTCGACGCCAACTGCGCCCGGAGTACGGGTGATCTACTTGGTCGACCGCAGTCTCATCCCACCCTGACGGAGCATCTAGCTCGTGGACATCGCCGATCTCAAGAAGAAATCAGTCGCGGAACTGCACGAGATGGCCGAGGAGTTGAACATCACCAACTACTCAGGCCTCCGCAAGCAGGATCTCATCTTCC
>JBDGYO010000055.1:0-11483 GCA_039584015.1 Gemmatimonadota bacterium
CAAGGAGGCGGCCCAGGTCTGCATCTCCAACCAGCTCGGCTCCACCTCACTGCTGCAACGCAAGCTGCGCATCGGCTACGGCCGCGCCGCCCGCATCATCGATCAGCTGCACGAAGCGGGAATCCTGGGGCCGCCGGACGGCTCCAAACCGCGCGAGGTATTGATCGGGATGGGGGAGGTGGACGAGTACTGCGGGTGAGCAACACGCTAGCCCTCGACCAGGCCAGTTTGCGGCTTCGCCTCGGGAACGCATAACAGATGGGCATCCGAGACGGCGCCCTCCGCGCGTATTGGTACTTCGAACGAAGAATCGTGCCGGACCTCGACTACGCGCAGCATCACTACGAGGCGGTGCTGGACGGCCTGGTGGACCGCGAGAGTCTCTGGCTAGATGTGGGTTGTGGACATCAACTGCTGCCGCCATGGCGGGCGAAGCAGGAGCGACTGTTGGCTGGTCGCGTCGGGCGCCTGGTCGGCGTAGAGGTCGATCTTCAAAGTTTGGGTCGCAACGAGACCGTCTCGCTCCGGGTCGGCGGAGATGCGGCCCATCTACCGTTTGCGGACGGGCAATTTCACCTCGTGACCGCCAACATGGTGTTGGAGCACCTCCCGAAGCCGGTGGTCCAATTCCAGGAGATCGCCCGGGTGCTTCGGCCCGGGGGTAGGTTCCTGTTTCACACGCCGAACGCGCGCGGCCATGCTACCCAGCTGGCTCGGCTTTCTCCAGAGTGGCTTAAGACCGTGGGGGTGCGCCTACTCGAGAACCGGCGAGAGGAAGATCGCTTCCCCACGCACTACCGCGCGAACACGGTCGATCGGATCGCCGAACTCGCCAGTCAGAGTGGCCTCGCGGTCGCTGATCTCCAGCTTGTGTCGACCTCTGCCATGTTCTCGGTGATGCTGCCGCTGGCGATAATAGAGCTGTTCTGGATTCGCCGGCTGCAACGGGCGAGCCTCGCGGGCCGCCGCAGCAACCTCATTGGTGTTCTCATGAAGCCGCGAGAGGAGGCAGGCTAGATTCCGGGGCCGTTCTCTCCACGCGATCCAACAGGCCCTTGCCTCACTACTCCGGCTCGCGCACCAGCTCCGTCACGATTTCCAGCACGTCCCCTCCGCGGAATCCCCTGCGGTCGAGGTATGCCAATAGCCGGCGGCGCTTTACCTCCGTCGGGAGCTTCCCCAGCTGCCCCGCCCGCTTCTCGGCCAGCGCCCGCGCCTGCGCGTTGGGGTCCACTCCCTCGGCGTCCAGCACCTCCTCGATCGCCCGCTCGGCGAGGCGGCGCTCCACGCCCCGGGCGAGCAGATCGGTGAGCAGTCGGGAGGGACCGTGCCCCCTGGCGGAGCGCACGCGGGCGAAGTGCCGCGCGAACTGCTCGTCGTCGAGTACTCCTCTGGTCTCGAGGCGCCCTACCGCCTCGGCGGCGGCCGAGGGGTTGTGGCCGCGCTCCCTGAGGCGGCGCAGCACCTCGTTCACAGCTCGGGGTCTGGCGGCGAGCATGCGCACGGCCACCCGGTATGAGCTCTCCACGTCGGCGAGGTAGGTGAGGCGCTGCAGCCGCTCGTTGTCGACCTCGCCGTCCAGCACCAGCTCGAGCGCCTGCACCTGCTCCTCCGGGAGAGACGCAAAACGGGCTCCGTCCAGCTCGATGACGAGACAGCCCGGAGCCCGCTTGTCAGGTCGCAGTGCGGTGACGCGCATCAGCCGTCGGTCGTATTCTCCTGGCTCTCCTCTTCGGGCTTCTCCACCTCGATTCCCAACACGGCCCTGACCTTCTCCTCGATCTCCGCCGCGATGTCGTCGTGGTCCTTGAGGTAGAGCTTGGCGTTCTCGCGGCCCTGGCCGATGCGCTCCTTGCCGTAGGAGTACCATGCCCCGCTCTTGTCGATGATCCCCGCCTCGGCGCCGACGTCCACCAGCAGCGAGGTGTGGCTGATGCCCTCGCTGAACATGATGTCGAACTCAGCCTGCCGGAACGGCGGCGCCACCTTGTTCTTCACCACCTTGACCCGGACCTTGCTGCCGGTGATCTCGTCGCGCTCCTTGACCGGCCCGATGCGCCGTACGTCCAGCCGCACCGACGAGTAGAACTTGAGTGCCCGGCCGCCCGTCGTGGTCTCGGGGTTGCCGAACATCACGCCGATCTTCTCGCGCAGCTGATTGATGAATACGACCGAGGTGCGGGAGCGGTTGATGCTGCCGGCGAGCTTGCGTAGCGCCTGAGACATGAGCCGCGCCTGGAGCCCCATGTGTGAGTCGCCCATGTCGCCCTCGATCTCGGCCTTGGGGACCAGGGCCGCGACGGAGTCGACCACGATCACGTCGATCGCGCCGGAGCGCACCAGAATCTCGGCGATCTCCAGCGCCTCCTCGCCGGTGTCCGGCTGCGAGACCAGCAGGTCCTCGATGTCCACGCCCAGCTTGCGCGCGTATTCCACGTCGAGGGCGTGCTCCGCGTCGATGAACGCCGCCACGCCGCCCGCCTTCTGCGCGTTGGCCGCGATGTGGAGCGCGAGCGTGGTCTTGCCCGAGGACTCGGGACCGTAGATCTCGGTGATGCGACCGCGCGGGATGCCGCCTACGCCGATGGCGGCGTCGAGGTTGATGGCTCCGGTGGAGATCGCGCCCACCTTCACCCGTGGGGCGTCCTGCCCCATGCGCATGATCGAGCCCTTGCCGATGGTCTTCTCGATCTGGGCGATGGCGAGGTTGAGTGCCTTCTTGCGCTCGTCCGTGAGCCGGGCTTCCTGGCGGTCGGTCTTGGGGGGCATTGCTACCTCGTTTGTGGTGGCGAGTCGTATCTCAGCGTGACCGAATATATCCCGAAGAGCCTCTCACCGCCACCCCACCCTGAACGCGTCCTCCACGTGCTCCAGCCGGTGCGGCCCCGGCGTGGAGAGCGTAACGCCAATCACATCAAAGCGATACACGTCATCGGGGCAGCCGTGGCGGTCGATCCAGGCCGAAGCCACCCGTGCGATCTCGCGGCGCTTGGCCCAGGTCACTGCCTCGGTCGGGCGACCGAACTCGGCGTTTCGACGGGTCTTCACCTCCACGAATGCTACCAGGCGGTCCCTGCGGGCCACTAGGTCGATTTCCAGTCGGCCCATGCGAAAGCGGTGGTCGGTGACACGCCAGCCCGCGAAGGTGAGGTACCGCATCGCCACCTGCTCGCCGTGCAGGCCACGCAGGTGCCGCGGGTCGCTCCAGGTCTTGGGGTCGGACTTGAGAGGCATGGGGGCATGTTAGAGTGAGCTTCGCAGACGCTCCCATCGAAACGGTGCAGGGCGTAGCAGGGTCGTGCCGCTGCCTGATTCCCCGATGTAGTACGAGTCCCCTGACCGCGTTAGTATTACGGATGCGCTCCGCAGACGTACGCCGATCATTCGTTGACTACTTCAGGGACCGGGGCCACGCCCACGTCCCGTCCTCGTCGCTCGTTCCCGCCGACGATCCCACGCTGCTGTTCACTAACGCGGGGATGGTGCAGTTCAAGCGGATCTTCCAGGGGCTCGAGCATCGCGAGTACGACCGAGCCGTCACCGCCCAGAAGTGCGTGCGCGCCGGCGGCAAGCACAACGACCTGGAGCAAGTCGGTCTCACCGCGCGGCACCACACCTTTTTCGAGATGCTGGGCAACTTCTCCTTCGGCGACTACTTCAAGAAGGGCGCGATCGAGTACGCCTGGGAGTGGGTGACCAGCGAGCAGTACCTGGGCATCGACCCGGCCCGGATCTTCATCTCCGTGCACCACACCGACGACGAGGCGCGCACCCTGTGGCGCGACGTCGCCGGAATCCTCCCCGAGCGGATCTACGGGCTGGGTGACAAGGACAACTTCTGGCAGATGGGCGACACGGGGCCGTGCGGTCCCTGCTCGGAGATGTACGTGGATCTGCGTCCCAAGTCGGACGGGTCCGGTGCGGCGCCCAGCACGGCGCAGTTCGAGGAGATGGCCGAAGAGGGCCTCTTCTTCGAGATCTGGAACCTCGTCTTCATGCAGTTCGACCAGACAGCGGATGGGGGCCGCTCCCCGCTGCCGGCGCCTTCGGTGGACACGGGGGCAGGCCTCGAGCGCATCGCGGCCGTGTTGCAGGACGTGGAGTCCAACTACGACATCGATCTATTCATGCCGATCATCCGTCGGGCGGAAGAGATCGTGGACCTGCCGTACGATCCGGGCCGCACGGGGGTGAGCTACCGCGTGCTGGCCGACCATGCCCGGGCGGTGGCGTTCCTGTTGGCCGACGGTGTCTACCCCTCAAACGAGGGACGGGGCTACGTGCTGCGCCGCATCCTGCGGCGCGCAGTGCGCCACGCCTACCAAATGGGTCAGAGCGAGCCGATGCTGGTGGACCTGGCCGGCGTGGTCGTCGACCTGATGGGCGACGACTACCCCGAGCTGCTGGAAAAGTCCGGCCAAATCACCAGCGTGACGCGAGCCGAGGAGGAGCGTTTCCTCGATACGATCGAGGGCGGGCTCAAGCGGCTCGATGAGCTCACCGCCGGCGGGCCCGGCATGATCGTCGGTGCCGACGCGTTCAAGCTGTACGACACCTACGGCTTCCCCTTCGATCTCACCCAGCTCATGGCGGCGGAGCGCGGCTGGGACGTGGATCGCATCGGGTTCGAAAAGGCGCTGGGGGAGCAGCAAGAGCGCTCGCGCACCGCGGGGAAGCCGGAAGAGCGAAACGGGCAGGGGGTGGAAGCTCCTGCCATCAGGACTGCCCCGGGCAAGGGCAAGTTCACCCGCGTGACGCCGCGGGCACGCCAGAAGTTCGTGGGCTACGACACGACCACGGCTGAGACGGAGATCCTCGCCTTTCGGCAGGGCGATGACCATCTGGAGTTGGTGCTCAGGGAGAACCCGTTCTACTCCGAGTCAGGCGGCCAGGTGAGCGACACGGGCGTGGTGACGGGCGAGGGGTGGCAGCTCCCGGTGGAGCACGTCGTCAAGGTCGACAACAAACAGGTCGTGGTGGGGCCGTACGAGGGGGATTTTGAGCCGACCGATGTGGAAGCGGTCGTGGCGGAGGAGCGGCGCCGCAACATCGAGCGCAACCACACGGCCACGCACCTCGTGCACGCCGCGCTGCGCAACCAGCTGGGCACCCACGTGCGACAGGCGGGGTCGGTCGTGGCGCCCGACCGGCTGCGTTTCGACTTCTCACACCACGCCCCGGTGACGCCGGAGCAGCTGGATGCCATCGAGGAGGAGGTGAACGAGGGCATCTGGCACAACGTGGGCGTGGAGACGCATGAGATGCCCTACAAGGAGGCGCTGGCCCAGGGCGCCATGGCCTTCTTCGGCGAGAAGTACGGCGACGTGGTGCGGGTGGTGGACGTGCCGGGGATCTCGATGGAGCTGTGCGGCGGAACGCACGTGCGCTCCACCGGCCAAATCGGCCTGTTCCACTTCAGCGGTGAAACGGGAGTGGCGGCCGGCGTACGCCGCATCGAATGTGTTACGGGACCGGTGGCCTACACCCTGGTGAAGAGCCTGGGGGAGAAGATCGAGGAGGCGGCCGACACGCTGCGCACCAGCCCCGAGCACGTAGGGCGGCGCATCGAGGCGCTACTGGAGGAGAAGAAGCGGCTCGAGCGGCAGGTAGAACAACTGCTCAGGGAAGGGGGAAGCGGGAAAGGGGAAGCGTACGACCGCTTCGAGATCGGAGAGACCGTGCTGCTCGTGGGTGACTCTCCGGTGTCCGATCGCGGTCAGATCGGCCTCCTCATGGACGCGTTCCGCGAGCGGAACAAGAACGCGATCCAGGTGCTGTTCGTGAGCGGTGAGCGTGCTGGGATTCACGTGGGCGTCACCGACGATGTGATCTCGCGGGGCGTGAAGGCAGGGGACCTAGTGAACCGCATCGCCGCGGTGAGCGGCGGCAAAGGCGGCGGCCGGCCGCACTTCGCATCGGCGGGCGCGGGGGATCCCGGAAAGCTCGACGCGGCGCGCGAGCAGACACCCAAGATCGTGGCCGACATGCTCGGCGCGGGGGTCGGCTGAGCACCGACCTGCTGGTCTGGCTCGAGCCGAGGCTCGCCGGGGCGCCGGAGTCGCTGCGAGAGCGGGTGACGGGTGCCGTGCGAGGTGCAACGCGCAACCAGCAACGTGGGGGTGGGGAAGGGCCGCTGCACGAGCAGCAACGCCAACTCGCCGAGCAGCTCCTCGAAGAGGCCAAGACCGGCCCGCCGAATCACGACACCGCCCTCACCCTGCTCGCCGCCGACACGCTGATCACCTTCGCCTGTGAAGCGGTGGCAGAGCGAGACCCCGGAGCGTTGGCGGACCTGCGGTGATCGACCTCCACACCCATCTCCTGCCCAACATCGATGACGGCTCGCGCTCCGTGGTCCAGTCGGTGGAGGTGCTACGCGATTTCCGCGCGGACGGTGTGCAGGGCGTGGTGCTCACACCCCATATCCGGGCGAGCGAGATCGTGGCCGGGGGCGAGGCGCAGCTGCGGCGGCGCGAGGCGGCGCTCGAGGAGCTGTCGGGCCGCACACCCCCCGAGCCACGGCTCTACCTTGGCTTCGAGATCATGCTGGATGAGCCCTTGGCACCACTGGCGACTGGGGATCGGCGATTCTCGCTCGTCGGCTCGCGCTACTACCTGGTGGAGTTCCCGTTGGGTGTGGTCGCCGACTTCACGACCCGGGTGCTCGAGCGCATCGCCGCGGCCGGCGTCGTGCCCCTCGTGGCGCATGCCGAGCGGTACGACGCGTGCAGCGTCGAGGTGGTGCAGGCATGGCGCGAGGTCGGTGCCAAGATCCAGGTGGACGCCACCACACTCACGCGTCCGACCACGCGGGGACGGCGCGCCCGGGCACTGCTGGGCGCCGGCCTGGCCGACCTGTTGGCGTCCGACAATCATGGAGACGGGCGGACGATGGGAACCGGCGCACGGTTTCTCCGGGAGCAGGCGGCGATGGCTGCTGCCGAGACCGCAGCCAATCTGCTGACGGTCGAGAATCCCGGAGCGGTGATCGAAGACCGAGCGATGTCCGACGTGCCGCCGATTCGATTCAGCGACGGGCTCGTGGCGCGGCTGCGGCGCGTGCTCCGAACCTGACGCCGGGCCGCCACACCGGCGTCGTCCAGGAACCGCCCCCCCAAAGGCCCAACTGAACCAGGATTCCAGGAGGTTACCAGCCGTGTCGCTCATCGATCTCTCGGGCAAGGTCGCCCTCGTCACCGGTGGGTCCCGCGGCATCGGGGCCGCCACGGTCGCGCTCTTGGCCCGAGCCGGTGCGGATGTGGCGTTCACCTACCACACGCGAGAGAAGGACGCCCAGACCGCAGGGGAGTCGGTCGCTGCCGCCGGCAGACGCTGGGTGGCGCTCAAGGCGGACCTCGCCGAGCGGGATGCGTGCGAGCGGGTCGTGCAAGAAACGGTCGATCAGCTTGGCAGCCTCGACCTGTTCGTGGCGAACGCTGCCATCTGGCCGCCCGACGACGTGGGCGTCGCCGAGATGGAAGACGAGCGCTGGCGCCGGACGCTCGCGGTGAACCTCGACTCGGTGTTCTACGGGGTGCGCGCAGCGCTGAAGGCGATGCAGCCGAGTGGCCGGGTCGTCATTGTATCCAGCACTGCAGGGCAGCGTGGCGAGGCGTACCACGCCGACTACGCGGCGACGAAGGGTGCGCTCATCTCCTTCGTGAAGTCGGTGGGGGTCGAGGCGGCGGAGGACGGAGTCCTCGTGAACTGTGTCGCGCCGGGCTGGGTGGACACCGAGATGTCCGAGCTCGCCTACGGGGAGGACGGGGGTGAAGGGAAGCGACGCATCGAGCGCACGATCCCGCTGGGCCGGGTCGCGACACCGAAGGAGATCGCTGGCCCCATCGTGTTCCTGTGTTCGGACCTCGCCGGGAGCGTGGTGGGGGAGATCCTCAATGTGAATGGGGGGAGTGTGTTGTGTGGGTAGGGGGTAGAGTAGCGGGTCTGATCCCACCGTTGGGCGGCTGCCACAGCTGACGGCGTCCGGCGGCGGTCCCCCTCACCCTGTCATCGCCATGAACCTCCTGGTATGGTTCCTGCGCTTTGGACCTTGCTGGGAGGTCGATTGGCGTGGAATCGAGTCTTGATCAGGTTCGCGTGCAAGCCCCTCCGGAGGCAAGTCGTGCGCGGGGCATCCTAGGCGTCGCCGCCCGGCTAGCGCTGGCAGCAGGATTGCTCGCCTTCGTGTTTAGCCGCTCAGACTTCGGGGAGATGACGGTCCGTTGGAGCGGCGCGGCCGTCATCGGCGTTCTCGCGGCAGCAATTGTCATTTGGGGCGTGCTGGCGGTGGACGCGCTGCGGTGGCATCTATTGCTCGGCGGCGTATCTCCGTACCGAGGACTCTTCCGACTGTACCTGATAGGCTGGTACTTCAGCCTGTTCCTCCCGACGACAGTGGGCGGGGATGCGGTCAGGGTATTAGGTGTCACCAGGATTGGTGTCCGGGCCGGTGAGGCGGTTTCGAGTGTGCTTCTGGACCGGGTCGTTGGCTTTGTCACGTTGATCGGCATCTTTGCTGTGGGCGCCGGCGCAGCGCCCTGGATAGTCGCGCGGGCGGCTGAGCACTTCGAGTGGTCGCTAGGATGGATCCCGATGAGTGCGCTCGCGATCACAGGGGTGGCCGGCATGGTCAGCTTCGTGCTAGTCGGTCGGCGGGTGCCGAAGGTTGCGTGCTTCTTGACGGATGCAGCGGCCGTGTGGCACCGCCTGCGAGTTGCTCCCGGGCTCGCTGGAGCGGCGATCGCCGTATCGGTGGTGGGTCAGGCCGGCTTCATCGCGGCATGGCTCTTGGTTTCCGCGGGGCTGCGACTGGACGTTCCCGTCATGGCGTTCGTCGTTTTCGTGCCGCTCGTGAGCGTGGCCACCATGTTGCCCATTACGGTCTCTGGACTCGGCATTCGCGAGGGGGTCTGGGCACTTCTCATGGCTCCATTCGGCGTTCCCGCGGCCGATGCCGTCGTGTGTTCCTTGCTGTTCTACGTAGCGAGCTTGGCGGTGGGGGGCATCGGAGGTGTGCTGTTCGTGCGCTCCGGCCTTCGCTCATCGCGGCGGGGTCACTCCCTCAGCAATCGTGCCTCGGGCAGGCTTCGGCTGGGCGAAGACCGTGTCTCCTCGACCGTGTGACGTGTGGCCGTGTGACGCGGGAAGGGAATGTCGCGCCAGACGAGGCGCTCAGGGTTGCGCGGTTCGCGAGTCGGAGGCAGGGACCCGTCGGTTCACCCAGTGGTAAAGGGCGGAGCCGAGCCCGAGTCCCGCCAGAGAGGCCAGTAGCTCGGCCAGCGTTATCGGAAGGAGTCCCGTCCATCGCGGTACGAGCGCCATACCCGCGACCAGCACGACCACGGCCACCGCGGATTCCCACCGGGCGCGAACCCAATATCCCACCGGAGCAGCAAGCCCGGCCAGGAACACAAGGTTCAGGGCCCAGCCTAGGTGCCGCGGTAGGTGCTCGGGGTGGAAGAGCAACTTCCATCCATCTCCGGCTGTGAACCCGAGCCCGCACCGTTCCGTGGCGCCGATCGTCATGCAGTACGCTTGCCCGTGGCGAGCAACCCGGACCGAAATGGTGTCGCCCGGTGAGAAGGCCGACATGACTCTGCGGAGTCTCAGGTCCGGCTGGTCCAGTGTGAGAGCGAGGGCACGAGTTCGGTAATTGAAGACAAGGTCGTCGCGGTCCACGCCTACGAGTGCGACCTGTCGCTCCTCGCGGTCATAGATGCTGAACAGTGAAGCCAGGCCCGGCGGGCGGGGGCCCGCTACGGCCTCCACGGTGAGAGGCGCGCCCTCGAGCAAGAGCGCACGGACCGAGTCGGAATCCTCCAGGCGGCGAGAGGGAAGTGGTAGTGAGGCCAGCTCCGCCCGGAGGACTCGCCCGCGGTACCACTCCAAGTGATCCAGGTTCGGAGTCCACTGCCCGCTGTAGGTCGAGTGGGGAGGTGCTGGCGACACCAGAAAGCCTGTCAGAACGGTCGCCCCCATCACGCAGAGTGCGGCAATCAGCGAGAGCCGTGCGGCCGCCACACGCGGAGGCCTCAACCAGTGAGGCGCTAACCAGACGAGAGACCATCCGAGCGCCGCACCGATCGAGTTGGACAGGACGTCCCCGACACTGGGGACGCGTGCCGGGATGGCGAATTGCACAAGCTCGATGAGCGCCGACAAGAGCGCGGCAAGCAACAGAGCGCGTCGAAGACTCGCGTGATAGAGGCCGAGCGCCACCCCGAGGGGGAGAAAGAGGATGATGTTGAGCAACCCGTCGGCCAATCCCCGCTCCCCGCACAGGATGCAGGGGGCGAGGAACTCTGGCGGTGGCCCTGGGACCGGGACGAGGGTGGCAGCGAATATCGCGAGGGTCGCCGAGGCTAGGATCCAATCCCGCCAAGCTCTCGACTTCATGCCAAGGCTCTGAGGTGTTGCGCCGGCGCAACACGATACCGGCGCGAAGGGCCAGCGTCTCTCTCACCCGACCAGCAGCAAGTTTCTATCATATTGTCCTGCAATCACTTAGCGAGAGTGACGTTGTGCGGAGCGGCCCGAAGCCCCGGGGCGTCAAGCTTGCGGTCAGTGATGCGCCGTTGGCACCGGTTGGAGACCCCGGCCGGCTCACCCAGATACCGGGATCCGCAGCTTGCTCAGATTAGCCTCAACCATCATAGCGGCGGGGTTTGCGGGCGTCACGCTCACAGCGCCCCTCGCAGCGCAGACCCTGACAACGGGCGCGCTGAACGGCTCCGTGCGAGACGCCGGCGGCAGTCCGCTGGCGGAGGTGCGCGTGGCTCTGCGTGAACCTGCAACCGGGGCGTCTCGCGTCGGGAGCACGAGGCTGGACGGTCGCTTCACCTTCCCGTTCATGCCCCCCGGCACATACGAACTACTTATCGAGCGGCTCTGGTACGAGCCTGTCACCGTCCAGCAGGTGCCGGTGCGCGCTGGACGGACCTCCACGGTGAGCGTCACCCTGCAACCGGCTGAATTGCCGGTGGATGAGGTCTCGGCGAGCGTGTTTCGGGAAGGGACGCAGGGCCTGAGCCAGCCGGGACAGGGGCGACCGGCTGCCACGTGGTGGTTCTCCGATCTCGAGCGCCTGCGGATCCCTGACCAAAGGAGAGAGTTGTCGGCGCTCGGCCGGTATGCCAGCGTGTCAGACACGTCCCTGGTGACCGAGGGGCTGCCCGGCTGGCTCGTAGGGGTCGCCGGGGACGGTGTCCTGGTGCCTTCCGCTCGGTCGCCGGATCTGGCCACCACCGCCTTCCGATCCGCGGCGTTTCCACTGAGCGGGTTTGCCCACAGCGATCTCCAGACAAATGGCGTCGACGTGGAGTGGTCCGACGTACCGGGTGCGACGCTGAGCAGTTCTTCGCGGCGCGGTTCCCGGCGCTTCGATGTCCAGCTCTACGGTGATTGGACCGGTCAGGACGTCTCGAGCTCCGACTACTTCGACGCGAGCGCGCTGACATACAACTCGTTCCGCGCAGGCGCAGTCG
>JBDGYO010000378.1:0-2927 GCA_039584015.1 Gemmatimonadota bacterium
TGCAGGCGTGCGCGACCCGCTGCTAGAGCCCCACCACACAGCGCCCGCCCCGGTACACCACCCGAGGCGGGCGCACCTGCGTCAGCACCTCGGTGCGCAAAGTTGCGCACCCCGGAAACGCCGACCACAGGCACATCGTAGCCGTTCGGGCCGGAAAGTTGCGCACCGATTGCGCACCCCTACGCACCGAGCCGCGCAAAGTTGCGCACCCTGCGCAATCGGCGGGCAGCGCGCGCATGAGGCAGAACTGCCCGCTCACCACGGCGCTCGCGCATCCTCATCGCGTGCGCTATGGTGGTGACAAGAGTGAGGAATGGTGCTAGCACCGCGCCCGATTGCGTGAGCCCGCTTTCTATGCGGGTTTACGGCGGGTCGGCAAGCTGGCCGCGAGGGAGGCCCCCATGGCGACGAAAAGCAGGCTGAACCCCGAGGCAGGGCGCCCGGCGACCCTTGACAGGTGGCCCGGTGAGCGCCGTGACCAGCATCGGGCGATGCTGCTGTGGGCCATGCAGAGCCCCATGGAGCGCAGCATGCGGGCGACAGCGAGGGCCATGGGCGCAAGCGACGGCAGCGTGCGCAACTGGCGCAAGGCGGGCGCGTGGGACGCCCGGGTGGCAGGCCACCCCGAGCACAGCGACCGCGAGGCCCTTGACCGCTACCGGCGTGACTACCTCGTGGACTTTGGCAAGCTGGAACTGCCGCACGTCGCGCAGTACGTCGTTGAGCCACTAGGCCCGGCGGCGATGGATGACCCGGCGGCGCAGGCGAAGCACGAGGCGCGCGTGCATGCGGCGAGGGCTGTACCGCTGGCGCAGGCCGAGGCCGAGCAAGCCGTGCGGCAGGCCGTGGCCACGCACAAGCGTGACACCCGGGCCGATGCAGAGCGCCACATCAAGCTCGTGGACGCGAGCCTCGGCTTGATCGCCCGCAAGCTGAAGGCCGATGAGGTGCGCGTGGGCGTGCGCGACATCCCCGTGCTGCTTGACTGTCGCGAGCGGCTTGTCAGCGTGGTCAACGGCACGCACAGCGAGGCAGGTGGCCCCGTGGTGGACAGCGCCCGGGTCAAGCACGCGAAGGCGACAGGGGGCGACGTGGTGGCCGCCATGCACGAGGACGCGCAGGAGCTTGTCGCCATACTCGGCGCCCTGCGTGCCGCCGAGGGCGTTGACCTGCACGCGGTATCAGCCGCCGAGGCCGAGGCCCGGGCCGCGCATGAGGCGAGCTAGGCCCCGGCGAGGCGTACACACACCCGGCAGCGTACACACACCGCACGGTGCGTGTGCGCCGAGCACCGCCTGCACCCGGTCACGCGGCAGCGGGTACAGGTGATCTCAAAAAAAGTTGCTCCCCGCAAAGCAGCACAGCGAGGGGGAGTGCGAGGAATGGCGTGCCGCCGCTCCATTTTGTCCCTTTGCAGGTAACCGACCCCGGGGTACAAGGGTTTCAGAGCGAGGGCACAACGCCCCGCCGCACCACACGGAGAACACCATGACCCGCAACGACCTGACCACCGCTACCCTTCCTGCGCTGCGCGCTTTCCTCAAGGCCGAGAACGCATACAGCGGTCACCTCGCCGACGGGACGCGGATCTGCCGCGCCAAGGTTGCCGCCCTGCGTGCCCACGCCCTCGCCATCTTTGACGCGAAGGCCGAGGCCGAGGCGAAGGCCGCCAAGAAGGCCAAGAAGGCCAAGAAGGCGAAGGCCGCCAAGAAGGCCCCGAGCCCCGCCGCGTGGGCCAAGTACACCCGCAACCCCACCAACGCCTCAATCGCCCGCATGCTCGGCGCCATCGCGTCGGCCACCGCTGACGAGCAGGGCGTCATCACCCTTGACGCCGAGGCGCTTGCCCTCGCTGGCGTCGGGCAGAACTGGAGCCGCATGAGCAACAACCTGCTCACCGGGCCTGAGTTCATGTGGTGCAAGCTGCTCGCCGTGTGCGGCTACACCGGGCAGAGCGGCAAGGGCCTGCTCGTGCTCACCCCTATCGCCGAGGCCGCCGAGGCCGCCGCCTAGCACCTCGCCGCCGCCCCACGCCACGCGCCCCGCCCTGCTGCACAGCACGGCGGGGCGCTCTGCGTTGAGGGGCTGCCCTGCACGGTGTACCCCTGCAAGGGCTACAAGGCCCCTACAAGGCCGCGACAGGCCCGAGGCACCCTGCACCCCTGCCGACACCCCTGCGCGTCCTGTAGGCCCCTTGTGCGGCCCGTGGCGGCCCTTGCAGCTTGCTCGCCCGCGACCCGGGGCACCGGGCAGGCACCCCTCGCGACCCCGGGGGGCCTGTTTCGCGTTACGGGGGCCGCTGCTGCAAGGAGCCGTACCACCCCCCGCGATTCTGCAAAAAACGCCCGATTGCGCACCCCCTGCCCGGCATGGCTTGCGCCCTCGGCGCCGACGGGGGATGATGCCCCCACGACACGCGACAGGGGCGCAGACCCCGAAGGAGCACCGCCATGAGCCACGAGCAGCCGCAAGCAGCGGCAGAATGGATCGCCCCCGATACCCTCGTGCCATGGGCAAAGAACCCCCGCGACAATGAGCACGCCGTGCAGGCCATCGCCGACAGCATCAGCCGCTTCGGGTTCGCGGCGCCGATCGTCGCCCGCCGGGCTGACCTGCGCGTGATCGCCGGGCACACCCGGCTCAAAGCTGCGCAGCGCCTCAACCTTGACCTCGTGCCCGTGCGGCTGCTTGACGTGACCGAGCAAGAGGCCGATGCCCTTGCCCTCGCCGACAACCGCCTCGGCGAACTCGCCGAGTGGGATGACGCCGCGCTCGGTGAGGCCCTTGCCGAGCTTCGCGCACAAGGGGCCGACCTCGATGGCCTCGGGTGGGATGAGAGCGCGCTGGATGCGCTGATCGGCGAGCTTGACCCCGACACCGATGACCACGAGCCCGAGCCAGAACCCGAGCCCGACACCGAGGGCATC
>JBDGYO010000379.1:0-2920 GCA_039584015.1 Gemmatimonadota bacterium
GCGGCCGTCCTGCGGCCGCAACCGGTCGGCGATGTCCAGTCCGGAGATGATCTTGATGCGGGAGATGAGCGGCAGCCCCGCGGCCCGCGGGATCTTCATCACCTGGCGCAGCACACCGTCGATGCGGTACCGGACGGCGACGCCGCCCTCCTCCGGCTCGATGTGCACGTCACTCGCGCGGGAGTTGATCCCCTCCGAGAGAATCAGATCCACCAGCCGCACCACCGGTCGCTGCGAAGCCTCCTCCGCCGAGATCGTGAGATCATCGCCGTCCACGGACTCGTCGTCGAGCGTCGTGATCTCCGCCTCCACGGTATCCATCCCCTCGAGGAGTTGCTCGATCACGTTCTCGGGCCGATAGAACTCGTCGATCTTCTCGCGGATCTTGCCGGGACTGGCCAGCTGGATCCGCACCTCGCGCCCCGTGGCGAAGGCCAGGGTCTTCTCGCAGTCCAGATCGAAGGGATTGGCGGTGGCCACCTCGAGGTATGAGTCGGTGATCCGGATGGGCAGGATGTGATAGCGCCGCGCCACCTGCTCGGCGACCAGCTCCCGAGCCATGCGGTCGCTTTGCGTCACGTCGGCGAGCTTGAGACGGAAGCGGGTGGACAGGCTACTCAGCAGCGCCTCGTCGGAGACCAGCTCATCACCGACGACCAACTCCCACAGGGAATCCCGCTTGGGCTCGCTCTGACGAATCTCCTCGAGCTTCTCCGTGCCAATCAGCTCTTCGAGCGTCGGAGCCAGCCACTCATCCTTGAACAGCGTAACGGCAGCACCCCCGGAAGCGTATGTCGGACAACGAGATGGGACCTAACCTGAGGAAGTTATGCAGCCCCGGCTCCCTTCGCCAGCGGGCCGCTCCCTACCCCGCAGGGAACCCGGAAGTTCACTGGACCAGGCTACCGACCCACGGGGTTTCCGGCTGTGCGGCGAGTCACGCACTCACAGGATGTCCCACAGATCGCGACGCACGTCCAGCACGACCCCGACGTTGCCCGCGCGGGGGCTCCATCCGACCTCGAGCCGGAAAAACCGGTGGAACCACTCCACGGCAAGCCCCAGGACCGGCCGCACCCCATCTGAGGGCTGCCACGGCATCCCCGCGATGGCGCCGCCGGCCCAGCCAAGGCTCACGTAGGGCGCCAGCACGATCTCCCTGCCCGTGTTGGCAAAGGGACCCAGGGGAGCCGCCGGAAACGGCACCGGGAGCTGCCATTCCACGCTGCCATACGCAGCGTAGCGCCCGCCCCACGCCCGAAACGGATCGCCTACCAGAGTGCCCCGCCCCCCCAACACGAAGGAGCGATGCGGCGGCAGATCGGGTGATCCCCACCCACCCCAGGCCCGCACCACCAGCGCCGTGGTGCCGATGGGGGCGTGGGCCCGGCCGGCCGCTCGGACCCGGGCGTACTCCACGCTATCGCCGACGCCCCCCTCGAGCGCGACGCCCCCGCTCACCCCTCCACGGATTGTGAGCTCCGCGCTCTCCCGCTCCAGCCTGAACAGGCCCACCCCGTAGGCGCCGGTCCCCAGAGCGGGATTCTCACGGAACTCCCCAGTAGCGGGTGTGGCATTCACCTCTACGCTGGTGGTGTGCTCCACCCCCGCCGAGAGCGAGACGCCCCCCCGCGTTCCAAAATCGCGCCGCACCGTCACGAACGCTCGGTCCGACAGGTAGTAGTCCCCGAAATCCTTCGCCACTTCCTGGGCCATGAGGGAGTTGAGCACCGGGGAGATGATCAACTCGTCCCCCACGTCGCGGAGCACGCGCGCGCCCAGCACCCCTACGCGCCACCGGCCCGTGCTGTACGTGGCGCGGAGCCGCCCCTTGAGGTCGCCGTCGCTCACGCCCACGCCGCCCCACACCCGCACCTCGGTGCGCTTGCTCCCGGGCCGAAACACCCAACCCAGCCCCGGCGCCAGGCCCTCCACTCGATTGAAGTGGAGGATGTCGGACAGGCCCCCGACGCTGGGCCGGCTGCTGGCCAGGCCGGTGAGCACGTTCGCGCCCGCCACCTCGGTCACCTGTCCCCGCACCTCTTCCAGATCGAAGGTCATGACCGGCCCCGCCACCTCCTTGATGGCCGCGTCGAGCGGCACGTCCCACGTGAACGTGTCTCGCACCGCCTCCGGCGCCGCCACGATCTCCGGACCCAGGAACAGGTCGTCCTCCAGTCCGACATTGAACTCGTACTCCTCGATCTCCCAGCGCCCGCGGATGATCCCCCGCGCCGGGAGGTCCAGCAACTTGGTGCGCCGGCGGATCTCGATCTCCTGACGACGGGGCAGCCAGTAGCGACCCTCCCACAGGCCGTTCTCCAGCACGACCGTGATGTCCTCGAGCGTGTCGTCGAGGTAGGCGTTGCGGGTGAAGCTGAAGCGGAAGAACACCAGCTCAGCGGTGTCCATGTCGAAGTAGAGATTCCCCACGACGCGCGGCGCGGAGAAATCCCTGGGCCGGACCAACACCTCGTACACGCGCACCTCTCGCTGGGGCAGGCGCAGCGACAGCGAGTCGGCGAGCGCGTAGTCGTACAGCTCAGGGCCCTCTTGCGCCAGCGGGTGGGGCACGTCTCGCACCTCGTCCCCGTGGCCCATGCGGATACGGTCACCGAACATGTTCTGCACGATCCCCAGGTGGTCCCGGTGGTACTGGATGTCGGTCGGGAGGTCCTTGCGGTCCCGCCAGCCGACGATCCGCTGCTTGCTGCGATCTGGAGCCTTCCAGTAGACTTCCAGCACCAGCTCGTCGGACTTGATCAGCCTCGGTGGCTCCGCGAGCCCCTCGCCGAGCTGTCCCAGAAAGAAGACGAATCCATGCGCCCGTACTCGGTAGTCCAGGAGCGAACTGTCGGCCTGTCGTTGCGTGTGCCGCGCGACCCCGCGCGCCACGAGCGTGACGGTCTGCGGGCTGTTC
>JBDGYO010000056.1:0-17265 GCA_039584015.1 Gemmatimonadota bacterium
CGGACGCAGCAGGAAGCGTTCATGACGATGTTCCTCTTCTTCCAGCCGGCCATCATCCTCTCGGGGTTCTTCTACCCCATCACCAGCATGCCCGAGGTCTTCCAGTGGATCACCCTGCTCAACCCGGTGCGCCACTTCCTCGAGATCGTGCGGGCCATCTTCCTCAAAGGCGAGGGGCTCGCCAGCCTGTGGCCGCAGTTCCTCGCCCTCGCGGTGATGGCCGTAGCCGTCCTGCGTTTCGCGGTGGTGCGCTTCCCGAAGACGATGGCGCAGTAACCGAGCTCAGCGTTGCACGTCGGGCCGCGCGCGCTCCACCGGGATGGGGCTGACCGGTGCGCCCTCACTGAGCCGCTCGAGGCCGCCAACCACCACCTGCTCGCCGACCGCCACCCCGTCGAGGATCTCCACGAAGCCGGGGACGCGCACCCCGAGCTGGACCTGGCGGCGCGTTGCCGTGCTCTCTTCCGTGATGACCCAGACGTAGTCGGCGCCCGACAACGGCAGGATGGCATCCTCCGGCACGATCACGGCATTGGGGCGTTCCTCGGTTGCCAGCCGCACCTCGATGAACATCCCGGGCTTGAGCACCCGCCGCCGGTTGGAGACCCGCGCCTTCACGGTGATGGTGCGCGCCGGCAGCTCGACGATCGGGTCGATGAAGTCCACCGCTCCGACGAGCGTCTCCTCCGGCACGGCCGCAACCTGGAAGGTCACTTCCTGGCCTATGGCGAGCCGCTCGGCGTAGCGCTCGGGCACCCGGAACACCGCACGCTGCGGATCGACGGTCTGCAGCGTGGTGAGCTCTGTCGAAGACGTGACGTAGTCGCCCAGGCTCACGTAGCGCTGGCCCACCACACCAGCGAACGCTGCGCGCACCACGGTGCGCTCCAGGCGAACCTGCTGCAGCTCGAGCCGCGCCTCGGCGCTGCGCGAGTTGGCCTCGGCCACTTCCAGATCCGCCTCGGACGAAGCATTCTGCTCGATCAGGTCTTGGATGCGGGCCAGTGCCTGGACAGCGAGGTCCCGCTCGGCCTCAAGCTGCGCTACCTCCGCTCTGAGCTCCGCGTCGTCCACCTTGAAGAGCGGCGTGCCGCGCGCCACCTCTCTGCCCTCGCGCGCGAGGATCTCGGTGAGCCGTCCCGTCACCTCGGGCCGTACCTCGATCGACTGCACGGCCTCGATCTCGCCGGTGGCGTAGATGGCGTCCACCACGGTGTCGGTGATCGCAGCCGTGACCTCGACGGGCATGGGCGGGAAGCCGCCGCCTGCCCCTGCGTCGCCGGCCTGTCCCTCACTGCAGCCGGCCACCGATGCTGTGGCGAGCGCGGCCACTACGATATGTCTTGCGTTCACGATTCTCACTTTCAGTAGATCCTCCGTCCCAGCAGGGCCTCCAGCCCCGCCAGCGCCAGACGCTCCGCCTGGCGCGCCTGCACCAGACCCGCCTCGGCCTCCACCATGGAAACCTGTGACGACAGCAAGTCCAGAATCGTCGTCGCACCGGCCCGATAGCGTTGCTCCTGCACCCGCAGATTCTCGCGCGCCACCACCACCGCTTCCTGCGCCAGCCGCGCGCTCGCCCTGGCGGTGGTGAACACCTCGTACGCCTCGATCACGTCGCGCCGCACGCCACGCTCGGTGTCGTCACGCAGCACGCGCGCCACTTCCCGGCGGCTCTTGGCCAACGACAGTTGAATCTCGCGCTGGGCGTTGTTCCAGATGGGGAAGCTCACCTGCAGGCCGTACAGCCAGCGACGCGTCTCGTCGGGCAAGAAGATCTCGTCGCCGAACGCCTGCCAGGTGGCGAAAAGATCCACCCGCGGCAGATAGCCACCCAGCGCCGACTTGTAGGCGCTCTCGGCCGCGCGGGCATCGGCCTGTGCACCCATGAACCGGGGACCCTCGTTCAGCGCCTCCATCACGGCCTGCTGCTCGGTGACCGGAAGGGGCCCCTCGGGTAGCCTGGCGAGTGGGGCGGCATCCACGGGCACGGCCACGCCGATGCGACGCCCCAGTTGGATGCGGGCCACGCGCAGCAGGGCACGTTGCTGCAACAGGCCGACCTGCGCCCGGGTGAGCTCCAGCAAGAGCTGCAGCGAGTCGGTCTGCACCGCCGCTCCGCTCACCACCCGCGCTCGCGCAACGGCAAGCTGCTCCTCCGCGCGGCGTACCCGCTCCTCGGCCACCCGCGTGAGCTCCCGCTGCGCGAGCACGTCGTAGTAGTCGGACTCGGTGAGCAGCGCCGTCTGGAACTTGGCCTCGATCTCGTTCGCTTCGGCCCCCGCCACCCCGGCGCCCGTTGCTCCGACGTCGAACACCTTCGAGAAACCGCTGAACAGGTTGAGGCGAAGGTCTGCCTGCGCCTGGCTGATCTTGTTCGTGAGGCCACCGGTCCCGATGTTGAAGAAGTCCACGTTCGAGTGGGTGCGGGTCAACTGCAGTGTCGTTGCCGGAACGATGAACACGGTGTACGCCGCCCGTTGCTGCCACTTGGCGTCCACGATGCCCCGCATGGCGGCGATGTAGTTCGGATCCACGCCGGCGGCACGCTCGAGCGCCTCCTGGCACCGCCGGTACCGACGAGTAGCGCAGCGGCGAGAGCGAGCATCATCGCGCCTCCACCGGCTCGAGCGCCGGCGCGCCCCGCCAGAACCGGAACCGGATCCCGTCCAGCAGCACGTAGACCACCGGCACCAGGAAGATGGTGAGCAGCGTCGAGAACAGCAGCCCGCCTACGATGGCGTATCCCAACGGCCGCCGGCTGGCCGCCCCGGCCCCGAGACTCAGCGCAATGGGCATCGTCGCCATGATCGTGGCCATTGAGGTCATCACGATGGGGCGCAGCCGGATGCGCCCTGCCTCGAGCATCGCCTCCAACGCGGTCATGCCCCGGGCCTTCAATTGGTTGGCGTACTCCACCAACAAGATGGAGTTCTTCGTCACCAGGCCAATGAGCAGGATCATGCCAATCTGGCTGAAGAGGTTGAGTGTCGACCCCGCTGCCAGGAGCGTGATCAGGGCGCCCGTCACCGCAAGTGGCACGGAGAGCAACACCGTGAAGGGATGCACCATGGACTCGAACTGCGCGGCCAGCACCATGTAGACCACGACGAGTGCCAGCAAGAACGCGAAGTAGAGCGCCGTACCGCTCTCCTCGAGCTCGCGGGTCTCACCGGCGAGCGCGACGCTGCTCCCCCGTGGCAGGACCTCCGCCGCAGCCACGTTGAGCGAGTCGAGCGCTTCGCCCAGCGTGAAGCCTGGCGCCAGGTTCCCCGACAGGGTATAGGAGCGCACCCGGCCGAAGTGGTTCAGCTGTCGCGGCCCCACACCCTCTTCCACGATCGCCACGGCATCCAGCTGGATCAGCGCACGGTCTCGTCCCCGCACGTAGAGGCCGGTCATGTCGCTGGGGGTGGCCCGCTCGCTTGGCTGCAGCTGCGCGATCACGTCGTACAGTTTGTTGGCCCGCGTGAATGTGCTGATGCGCTGCCCGCCCAGCATGGTCTGCAGCGTGGAGGAGATGTCACGGATCGGCACGCCCAGATCCTCCGCCCGGTCGCGGTCGTAGCGCACTACCAGCTCCGGTTTGTTCACACGGAGATCGGTATCCACGTTGATCAGCCCGGTAATCTGCCGCGCCCGCGGCACGAAGCGCGCCATACCCGCTGCGAGGGAATCGAAGTCCGGGTGCCGCACCACGAACTGCACCGGGCTGCCGAACCCGAAGGCCGGTGGCTGATTGGCGAAGGCGAAGACGCCGGGAAGGCCGAACAGCTGCGGTTGCACCTCACCGATGATCTCCCGCACCGAGCGTTCGCGCTGCTCCCACTCAGCGAGGCGCACGAACCCGATCCCGCTGTTCACGCGGCCGCCCCACCCCACGACGGAGAAGTACGCGTCAATGTCCTGGGTGCGGCCCAAGATCTCCTCGATGCGGCGTTGGTAGCCGTCGGTGTAGCCCAGCGAGGCCCCTTCCGGGGCCACCGTGATCGTGACGAAGAAACCACGGTCTTCCGGCGGCACGAACTCGCGCTTGAGCGCACGGAACACGCCGACGGCGACGACGACCGAGGCCGCCGCCCCACCGATCACCAGCCAGCGATGCCGCATTGCCCACGTCAGGGCACGCTGGTAGTTGTCGGCAACGGCGAGAAACGTCCGCTCGAACGCCTGGAAGATCCGCCCATGCGTCTTGGGGACCTTGAGAACCTTGGCGCACAGCATCGGGGAAAGCGTGAGTGCCACCCAGCTCGAGATCACCACCGCTACCGCCAGTGTGATGCCGAACTCGTTGAACAGGCGGCCCGTCGTCCCCTGCAGGAATGCCAGCGGCGAGAACACGGCTACCAGCGCCACCGTCGTGGCGATCACGGCGAAGGCGATCTCACTCGTGCCCTTCCTCGCAGCGTCTACCGGAGTCTCACCCAGCTCCTCCTGGTGCCGGTACGCGTTCTCCATCACGATGATCGCGTCGTCCACCACGATGCCGATGGCGAGAATGAGCGCCAGTAGCGTGAAGTTGTTGATGGTGAAGCCGAGGAAGTACATCAAGCCGAAAGCCGCCACGATCGAGACCGGGATCGCGAGGCCCGGGATAACGGTCGCCCGAGGATTGCGCAGGAAGATGAAGATGATGACGACGACCAGAATGCCGGCCAGGATGAGCGTCTCCTCCGCCTCCTGGATGGAGCGCCGCACGAAGCGCGCGCCGTCGAATCCCACGTTGATCTCGACGCCGGGCGGGAGCGCCTCCTGGATGCTGGGCAGCTCCGCCTGGATGGCGTCCGACACCTCGATCAGGTTGGCCTTCGATTGCCGTACCACCCCGATAGCCACCGCCGAGATGCCCTTGTAGCGCAGCACCGACCGGTCGTTCTCGGGCCCCAGCTCCACCCGCGCCAGGTCCTTGAGCTTGACGAGTTGCCCGTTCTGGTTCGCCACCGTGAGGTCACCGAATTCGTCGGGCGTCTTGAGCTCGCCCATCGACCGGACGGTGAACTCGCGGCGGGCCGACTCGATGCGCCCCGCGGGAATCTCCACGTTGCGGCTCCGCACGGCTGCCTGGACGTCCTGCACGGTGAGGTCGTGGGCAGCGAGGGCCATCGGCGAGAGCCAGATGCGCATCGAGTAACGCCGCTCGCCGAAGATCATGGCGCGCCCCACGCCGTGCAGCGACTGCAGCCGGGTCTTCACCTCCCGATCGGCGACGTCCGACAATTGCAGCAGGTCGTAGTTGTCACCCGAGAGCGCCAGCCAGAAGAACGGCTGGGCGTCGGCATCCTGCTTGGTGACCACTGGCTCCTCGATGTCCTGCGGGAGTCGCCCGCGCACGCGGGAGACCTTGTCGCGCACGTCCTGCGCCGCTGTCTCGAGATCGCGGTCGAGCGTGAACTCCAGCGTGATGTTGGAGAACTGCTCCACGCTCGAGCTGGTCAGGGTGCGGAGACCGGGAATCGTGCTGAGCTCCTCCTCCAGGATGTCGGTCACCGTGGACTCGATGACCCGCGGGTTGGCACCCCGGAGGAACGTCGAGACCGACACGATGGGGGAGTCGACGTCCGGGTACTCGCGCACCGGAAGTCGCAGGAACCCGATCGCCCCGAAAAGGACCAGGGCGGCGCTCACCATGCTGGTGAGCACGGGCCGACGGATGGCCGTGTCAGAGAGCTTCACGGGAGGCTGCCTCCAACGGGATCAGCGGGAAACTCGCAATCTTAACCGGGTGCAATCTTAACCGGGTGGGCGGCGTTGGTCACCCCCGCCCCTGAGGGCCCGGCAATGTAATAAGACGGCGCGGGCGTCCCGGGGGTTCCCGGGAGACGCGCTGGCAGGGTGGGTCGAGGGCTCTTCGAAGGCACCGTTATGTGACGTGAGCAGACAATTGCTATCTTGTCATGCGAACCTGCGAACCTGCGCACGGACCCATGAGCGACACCCAGCTCTATACCATCCGCGAAATCGCCCAGGAGCTGGACCTCCCCGAGTCCACGGTGCGGTACTACCGCGATGCGTTCCCCGAGCACATCGCCACGGTGGGCACCGGCCGGAGGCGTCGCTACCCGGGCACGGCCCAAGCCGCGCGCCGCGCCCCAGGAGACCGACGAGCTCCTCGCCACGATCCTGGACGGCGAGCGCGAGCGCCGCGAGGCGATGTGGCAGATCGCCCGGGAGATCGTGCGGCTGGGTGAGGCCATCGAACGCCAACAAGTCGTCCTGGGCGAGATCACCGAGCAGCTGACGGCCCAGGCCAATCGCACCCTCCCCCCTGGCCCACCCCTGGCCGAGGAAGCGGCACCAGGCGAAGCGCAGGTGCCGGTGGTCACGGTGGAGACCACTGCTGAGCTCGATATGGGGCCGGTGCCGACGCCGTCCGGCTCCATGTATCAGCTCGAGCAGGAACTCCGGGCGCTGCAGGAGGAGCTCGCCAACGAGCGCGAGCTGGTGGAGCGGCTGCGCAAGTCGAAGTTGGACATCGAGCGGCGGGCGGCGGAGGCGGAGGCCCGGCTCGGCGACAAGGGGGGGAGCGGAGAGGGAAAGTCACGCTCGGTGCTCTCCCGGCTACTCTCTCGCGAGGAGGAGGGGGACGCCTAGCCGGCGCCGCCCCCGGGTCGAGTGGGTCGGGACCGGGATGACGGAATCCGTCGCATGGTGCGTCGCCAGCTGGCGGCCCGCGACATTAGCGACCGGCGGGTGCTCGCGGCAATGGCGTCGGTCCCACGCTCCGCTTTCGTCCCCCCCCACCTGCGTGACCAGGCCCACGCCGACACCCCACTGCCCGTAGGATACGACCAGACCATCTCCCAGCCCTATATCGTGGCGCTCATGACGCAGGAAGCCCGGGTCGATCGCCACTCGCAGGTGCTGGATGTCGGCACCGGCACCGGCTATCAGGCGGCCATCCTGGCGAAGCTGGCGAAGCACGTGTGTACCATCGAGCGGATCGAACCGCTGTCCCGCGAGGCGGAGGAGCGGCTGCGTCAGCTGGGTTACGGCAACGTCTCGGTGGTCGTGGGCGACGGAGCGCTGGGATACCCGGCGGGCGCTCCCTACGACGCCATCGTCGTGGCAGCTGCCTCACCGCACCCGCCGGCTCCGCTGCTGGAGCAGCTTGCCGTAGGCGGCCGCCTGGTGATTCCCCTCGGTGACAGGGCCTTGCAGGACCTCACCATCGTGGAGCGCACGACTGCCGGGTTCCGTGAGCGCACCGCCGGCGCGTGCCGGTTCGTCCCCCTGGTGTCCTCCGAAGCCTTCGGAGAGCGCTTCTGACGCAGCAGCATCTGCTCGGCGCGCACGTCTCCACCGCGGGCGGCATATCGACCGCTCCGGCCCGCGGCACGGACATCGGTGCCACCGCCATCCAGGTCTTCACCAAGACCCCCAACCAGTGGCGGGAGCCAGCCATCGACGACGCCGAGGTCGCCCGCTTTCGCGTCGAGCTGGAGCGCTCCGCAATCCGCGCCGTGGTGTCGCACGACTCGTACCTCATCAATCTCGCCTCACCCGACCGTGCGCTGCGCGCACGGTCGATCGCCTGCTTCAAAGGCGAGCTGGAGCGCTGTCGACGGCTGGGCATCCCGAGCGTGGTCACCCACCCCGGCAACTACATGGATGACCACGAGTCGGGTCTCCAGCGCAACGTCCGAGCCTACGAGGAGAGCCTGGCGGACGTGTCGGGACCGATGGTGCTCATCGAGACGACCGCCGGAGCGGGGACGGCACTGGGGAGCACGTTCGAGGAGCTGGCCGCCTTACGGCGCGGCGTGCCAAGGCAGTACCGTCACCGCATCGGGTTCTGCGCCGACACCTGCCATCTCTTCGCAGCGGGGCACGACGTGGCGGGGGATTGGGACGGAGTGTGGGACCTATGGGAGAAGGTCGTTGGCCTGAAGCATCTCCGGTGCCTTCACCTGAACGACTCCAAGATGCCGTTCGGCTCACGTCGGGACCGCCATGCCTGGATCGGTGAAGGCGAGATGGGCCCGGAGCCGTTCCGCCGCGTGATGCGGGACCCGCGGTTCCGCGAGGTCATCAAGATCCTCGAGACCCCGAAGGGGGACGACCCGGTAAGACACGACCGCCGCATGTTGCGGCGGCTCAGGGCCTATGGGCGCGGCTAGGGCCGCTCCCACTTGTCCCCGTTGAAGAACTCCGTGAACTCCCCCATCCGCTCCTGATCCGTCTGGTCGATGGTGAGGGGCGTAATGGTGATGTAGCCCTCCTCGAAGGCGTGGAGGTCGGTTCCTTCCACGTCGTCCAGGGCCGGCGACCAGGTGCTCCAGAAGTAGTCCTGTCCGCGCGGCGACATCCGTCCATCAAAGCCGTCCGTTCCCGCCTGCAAGCTCTGGCGCACGACCCGCACACCCTTGATGGGCGTCGAGCTGTTCGCCGGAACGTTGACGTTGAGGTACAGCTCCGGCGTCACGAGGCCGTCGGCCCGCAACGTCTCGACAAGCTGCCGCATGAATCCGGCCGCCAGCGCGTAATCCCGTGTGGAGCCGACCCCCATGGAGACGGAGATGGCCGGGAGACCGAAGAACTTGGCGTGTCGGGCACCCGCCACGGTGCCGGAGAGGAACGTCGTGGCGCCGACGTTCTCCCCCGTGTTGATTCCCGAGATCACCAGATCGGGCAGCGAATCCATGAGGCTGGCCAGCGCCAGGGCCACAACGGTTGCCGGGCGGGCGTCGATGGCGTACCAGTTGATTCCATGCTGGTTGCCGAACAGATCCACGCGGATCGGGTCGAGGAACGACACCCCGTGGCCCGTGCCGCTCTGCTGCCGTCGCGGCGCCGCCACCACCACGTTCGCGATCGGCACGAGCGAGTCGACCAGGATGCGGAGACCCGGAGCGACGTATCCGTCGTCGTTCACCACGAGTATGGTGAAATCGGAGCCCGCGGCCACATCCTGGGCCGCAGCCGGGCGCCAGGGAAGCAGAAATGCCAAGGCCAAGACAACGAGCGCACGTCGCGACATATTACTGCCCCATCGGGTAAGGGTCGTTCCGGCGTGGGACCGTCCCAGCGCACGGAGAGCACAAATCAAACCGCAATCGCCACGCGAGGCAAACCAACCGTGATAGGCAACCAGCGCTGGTGGCGTCCTTTCCTTCTAATACCCCTGTTGGCGCTTGGAGTGCGCGCGGAAGCCAGCGCCCAGCACACGCCGCCGCGCGTCATTCTCTTTATCGGCGACGGCGTCGGAACGACCTACTGGACCGCGGCGCTGTTTGCGGCGGACGACCTCGCGGTGCGCCAGCTCCCCGTCGTGGGTCTGGTGGACACGCGCAGCGCGCGCGACAAGGTCACCGACAGCGCCGCGAGCGCCACCAGTTACGCCGCGGGGGTCATCACGTACAACGGCGCGATCGGTGTGGACGCTGACTCGGTTCCGGTCACGACCGTGCTGGAGGTCGCGGCGGAGCGCGGCATGGCCACGGGGCTCGTGGCCACATCGCGCATCACGCACGCCACGCCGGCATCCTTCGCCGCCCACGTCCCCAGCCGCGGCATGGAGTGGGAGATCGCCCGACAGATGGCGGATCACCGGGTCACCGTGGTGCTCGGCGGCGGGCTCGCCGCGTTCCATCCCGCCGCGCGGCCCGACTCCCTCGACCTGCTGCGGTCGATCAGGCGCGACTACACGTACGTCGAGACCGCCGAGGAACTGGTGGAGCTGGACCTCGGCTCCGTGACGAGACTCTTCGGGCTGTTCACGCCGAGCCACATGCCACACGCCCCGGAGCGCTCCCCTACCCTCCCGCAGATGGCTGGGGCGGCGATCGCCGTGCTCGACCACGACCCCGACGGCTTCTTCCTCATGGTCGAGGCCTCACAGCCGGATTGGCGGGGCCACGGCAACGAGTCGCTGCAGGCAGTGACTGACGAGATGCTGGACTTCGACGCGGCCATCGGCGTGGCGCTCGAGTATCGCGCGAAGCATCCGGAGACCCTGATCGTGGTGACCGGCGACCACGAGACCGGCGGTCTGGCCCTGCAGTACGACTCCACCCGCGCCCTGGTGCCGGCCTACACCACGGGGTCGCACACCGCTACCATGATTCCCCTGTTCGCGGTGGGGCCTGGCGCGGAGCGGTTCGCCGGCATCATGTCCAACGCCCAGGTCGGAAAGCTGCTGCTGGAGACGGTCCGGGCTGCATCCCCCGGCGGAACCTAATCCTCCCTGGGGTGCTATATTCTGCCGTGATGCACAGTTACCTCAAGCTCGAGCGGGCACGGCTCCTGCGCCTGATCACCCTGGCGGTCTATGCCCTGGCCGTGGGGTGGGCATCCGTCGCACACGCCGAGGCCGAGACTCTCCGGTCCTGCCCGGTGGTCGAGCCGGACCACTCGGAGCAGTGCCCGACGCTGCACGACGATGCCGTGTGTGGGATGAGCTTCCATGCGGAGCTCGCGACGCCCGATCCCGGCGGGCCCCCACCCGAGACCGGTGCCGCGTGGTGGGATCATGAGACACCAACCGCGCCGGGCGCACCAACCTTCACCACCCTCGCTCGAGGACCTCCCAGCCGGTAGCGCATAGCGTCGATGCGTCGACTGACGCCACGGCGCAGCCCGACCCTTCCTCCATACCGGCAACCAGGAGGAGCCGTACATGCGAGCACTGCTCGCGCTACTGACCGTACTGATCACCGGAGCGACCGCCATACCGGCGCTCGCCCAGGAGCCACAACAGCCCGACTCGCTGCGTCGCGAGATCGAGATACTCAAGGCGCGTCTCGACTCGCTGCAGCGTGTGCTGGAGGAGCTCGTCCGGCAGGGCCGTGACACTGCCGCGGTCACGGACGAGCTGGCCGCGCTGCGGGCCGCGGCTGAGGCGGCCGGCGACGAGGCGGCCGCCGGGCAGGACACCACGCAGCAGCAGGCCAGCCGCACGCGTGCGCTCCAGGCACTGAACCCGGAGATCAGCGTCACTGGTGATGTGGTGGGGGCATTCCTCTTTCCCGACGGGGAAGACTCCCGCGCCACGGCCATCCCGCGCGAGTTCGAGTTCGCCTTCCAGGCCGCGCTCGACCCGTACTCCTACACCAAGGTGTTCGTGAGTTACGAGGAGCCGCTCGAGATCGCGGGCTTCCCGGAGGAGGAGGGGGAGGAGGAGCACGGCGGATTCCACCTCGAGGAGGGCTACCTCTACTGGGTGGGGTTGCCGGGCCGCACGGGGCTCAAGGTTGGGAAGTTCCGCCAGGAGATCGGCCTCTACAACCGGTGGCACACCCACGCGTTGATGGAGGTGGACCGGCCGCTCCCCAACGTGGTGTTTCTGGGAGACGACGGCCTGATCCAGACGGGCTTCTCGCTCACGTTCCCCACGCTCGCGCTCGGACCCAGCACCACGACTGCTTATTTCGAACTGACCGCCGGGACGAACGACGCGCTGTTCGAGGGTGGCAACCAACCGAGCTACCTGGGACGCCTGCAGAGCTTCTGGGACCTGAGCCCCGCGACGTATTTCCAGGTGGGCGCCACCGGCGTGTACGGCCGAAACAGTGACGAGTCCCTGACGTCGCGGCTGCTTGGGCTCGACTTCGCCCTCCGCTGGTCACCGCCCGCGCGGGCGCTGTACCAGGATTTCCAGTTGAAGGGAGAGTGGTACTGGGTCGACAAGGAGATCGACCTCCCGGGCGGCGGCACGACGGACCGACGTGGTGGCTGGGCACAGGCCAGCTATCGATTCAGTCGCCGCTGGATCGCCGGGTTCCGAGGGGATTATCTCGAGGCCGGGGACGGCGACCCCACCTACCAGCTCGTGCCGACGCTGTCGTGGTGGCAGAGCGAGTGGGTGCGCCTCCGGCTACAGTACAACTACCTCAAGGCCGCGAACGCCGGCGGCAACCACACCATCCTGCTGCAGGTGGTGTGGGCGGTCGGCCCGCACCGGCACGACAACTACTGATATGGGTACGAGACACCATGCTCCGACCGTAGCGCTCGGTGCCGCCATGCTCCTGGCGGTGCCGGCGCACGCACAAGACAAGCTCGAAGTCGTGGCGACGCTGCCGACCTATGCGGCCATTGCCCGCGAGGTTACCGGTGACCTGGCAGAGGTCTCGGCCATCGCCCGCGGCGACCAGGATCCCCACTTCGTCAATCCACGACCCAGCTTCGCCGCCATGGTGCAGAGCGCGGACCTGTTCGTGATGACGGGATTGGACCTCGAACTGTGGGTACCGGCGATTCTCGACCGCGCGAACAATCCCCGCGTGGTCGAAGGCGCGCCCGGCAACGTGGTGGGGTACGCGGGCGTCCAGCTTCTCCAGATTCCCGAGAGCGCCTCCAGGGCGGGTGGTGACGTCCACGTCTTCGGCAATCCCCACATTCACACCGACCCGGTGAACGCCGTCATCGTCGCGGGCAACATCGCCGAGGGACTCAGTCGGATCGACCCGGAACACACCGCAGCCTACGAGACAAACGCCCTGGAGTTCCGGGACCGCATCATGCAGCGCCTGTTCGGTGAGGAGCTCGTGGAGATGCTCGGGGCCGAGGCGCTGTTCGACCTCGCCCGGCACTATCGCTTCTGGGAGTTCGCCGAAGAGCAGTCGTTCCGGGGAAAGCCACTCACGGATTACCTCGGCGGGTGGCTGGGGGAAGGGTCCGTGTTCCGCGACCGCCGCATGGTGTGCTACCACAAGAACTGGGCGTACTTCAGCGCCCGCTTCCGGATCGAGTGCGCCATGTACGTGGAGCCGAAGCCGGGGATTCCGGCGACGCCCCGACACGTCGGCGAGGTCATCGAGTTCATCGAGCGCGAGAACATCCCCGTGCTGTTCGCCGCCAACTACTTCAGCGAGCGGCAGGTGGAGCGCGTGGCTTCGCGCACCGGAGCCACGCCGCTCGTCGTACCGGAGCACGTCGGCGGTGAAGAGGGGGTGGACGACTACTTCGCTCTCGTCGACGTGTGGGTGACGCACCTGGCCCAGGCGTTCATCGCCTCGATGGGAGCGCACCCCGAGTGACCGGTGAGCCAGGCCCGATGCCGCAAGTGCATCGACAGTGATCTACTTACCTGACCGACGGGGCAACGCATGGAGCTGATGCTACCGGCCCTGGTGGCCGCTCTCATCCTGATGGGACTGCACGCCTACCTGGGCATCCACATCATTGCGCGCGGCGTGATCTTCGTGGACCTGGCATTGGCGCAGGTGGCCGCGATGGGGTGGGCGGCCGCAGGTCTGGGACTCGGCCACGAGCTCGGCGCCATGCTGGGTATTCCGGAGGCCATGGCAAGCTATCTCGTCGGCCTCACCACCACGCTCATCGCCGCCGCCCTGTTCAGCCTGAGCCGCATGGAACACACGCATGTCCCGCAGGAGGCGATCATCGGGATCGTATACGTCGTCGCGTCGGCCGGCACGATCCTGCTCGCCTCGCAGGCTCCTCGCGGCTCGGAGCACGTGGAACACCTGCTCACCGGCAGCCTCTTGTGGGTGACGTGGCCCGAGATCTGGCGGATGGCTGCCATCTACGCGGTGCTCGGCGTCGTCCACTGGTTCCTGCGGGAGCGCTTCCTGGTGATCTCGCTGCGCCCCCAGGAAGCGAAGGACCGGGGGTGGTCGGTCCGGTGGTGGGATTTCGTGTTCTACGCGATCTTCGGCGTGGTCGTCACCATCTCCGTGGCCATCGCCGGGGTGCTCGTGGTGTTCAGCTTCCTGGTCATCCCGGCCGTCATCGCGTTCCTGTTCACCTCCATGACCTCGCGGCTGCTCCTACTGGCCTGGACGTCGGGAACCGCAGCCACGGTGCTGGGACTCTACCTCTCGTACGCGAGTGATCTCCCGACCGGGCCCGTGGTCGTGTGCGCCTTCGCGCTGGCGCTCCTCGTCGCGTTTGCCCTGCGCCAGGCGGTGCAGAGGCCGGTGGAGCGCGCGCGGCACCCGGGTGAGACATGGGAGCAGGTGATTCCGCCTGCGCCCCCGGAGCGGGAAGGAGACGCATAGCAAGCGCAGGGTAACGCACCCCGATTCACCGTGTTACTTTAGTGGCCCGAGTGTGCCCGGGGTTGGCGGTGACCCGCTCCCAGGGCTGAACCGCCGTAGACGTGCATGCCAGGTGCGTCACGGCGGTTGGTGTTCCGCCGCGCGTGCGGCCCGATCCAGAGAGTCCGATGGCAACACAAGCCTCCCGCATCGCAGGCCTCCAACCGAGCGGCGAGCTGCACTGGAACCTCCCGCTCGCGGGCCTCTACGAGACCGCGATCCGGCGCAACGAAGGCACCATCGTCGCCGGCGGACCGTTCATCGCGGTCACCACGCCGCACACCGGCCGCTCGCCCGGCGATAAGTTCGTGCTCCGCGAGCCCGGCTCCGAAGCCGACATCTGGTGGGGCGACGTCAATCAGCCCATGGAGCAGCCCGATTTCGAGCGTCTGCTCGGCGACGTGCGGCAGTACCTGAACGGAGAGGAGCACCTGTTCGTGCGGGACGTGTTCGCCGGCGCGGATCCCGCCTACCAGATTCCGGTACGGTTCGCCACGACCAACGCCTGGCACGCGATGTTCGTGTACAACATGTTCTTGCGCCCCGACGCCGGAACGCTCGACGACTTCGAGCCCCGGTTCACCGTGCTCCACGCGCCCGAGATGCAGGCCGATCCCAAACGCCACGGCACGCGGAGCGGCACGTTCGTCGTGATCAACTTCGAGCAACGGCTAGTGCTCATCGGGGGTACCCGTTACGCCGGCGAGCTCAAGAAGTCGATGTTCACCATCCTCAACTACTTCTACCCCAAGCAGGGCATTCTCTCGATGCACTGCTCGGCCAACGTGGGCGACCGAGGCGACGTGGCGGTATTCTTCGGGCTGTCGGGTACGGGGAAGACGACGCTCTCCACCGACTCCGCCCGCCACCTCGTCGGCGACGACGAGCATGGCTGGAGCAGCGACGGGGTGTTCAACTTCGAGGGCGGTTGCTACGCCAAGGTGATCAGGCTCTCGGCCGAGGGCGAGCCCTACATCCACGCCACGACCGAGATGTTCGGCACCATCCTGGAGAACGTGGTGTGGGACCCCGAGACACGCAGCGTCAATCTCGACGACGACTCCATCACGGAAAACACGCGGGCCTCGTACCCCATCTACTTCATCCCGAATCACGTGGCAGAGGGGTGCGCCGGACATCCCGACAACATTCTGTTTCTCACCGCCGACGCCTTCGGGGTCCTGCCACCGGTCACCAAGCTCACGGCCGACCAGGCCATGTACCACTTCCTCTCGGGATACACGGCCAAGGTCGCCGGGACGGAGCGCGGCGTCACGGAGCCGCAGGCCACGTTCAGCGCCTGCTTCGGCGCCCCGTTCCTGCCGCTGCACCCCAGCGTCTATGCCCGCATGCTGGGCGAGCGCATCGCCGAGCATCAGGTGCGCTGCTGGCTGGTGAACACCGGGTGGACGGGCGGACCGTACGGCGAGGGCAAACGCATCAACCTGCCCTACACTCGTGCCATGGTGAATGCCGTGCTGGGTGGCTCGCTCATGGACGTCGCGACGCGAACCGACCCGGTGTTCGGGTTGGAAGTGCCCACGGCGCTGCCGGGCGTGCCCGCGCGGCTGCTCGATCCCCGGAGCACCTGGTCTGACCCCCAGCGGTACGACGAGCAGGCTGGGCGGCTCGCGGCCATGTTCCGCGACAACTTCGCCACCTACGCCGACCAAGCGTCGGCGGAAGTGCGGGCCGCGGGGCCCCGCCTCTAGGCGATCTGACGATGGCGGTGGCGGGGAACTTCGAGGTCATCCGCGACCCACTGTGGAACAACATCCGGGTCGATCAGGATGCGCTGCGGGTCGTGGACAGCGCACCCTTCCAACGCCTGCGCTACATCCGCCAACTGGGCCACGCCTACCTGGTTTACCCGGGTGCGACCCACACCCGATTCGAGCATGCCCTGGGAACGTACCACCTCGCCAGGCGCGCACTTACGCTCCTTGGGGAGCGCGGCGAGCTCGAGGGCGTTCCCGAGGACGAGCTCACGCTCGTGCGGCTGGCTGCACTGCTGCACGACATCGGACACTACCCATTCTCCCACACACTGGAAGAAGCCGGGCTCCCCTCCCACGAGACGATTGCGCATGAGCAGTTCCGCCATCCCGAGTTGAGCGCCGCGCTCGCCGGGTTCGGCGTGGCGTCTGTGGAGCAGCGCATCGAGCACCTCATCCGGGGAGCCAGTGACACGGCCCTGCAGGGCCTCGTCTCGGGCTCGCTCGATCTAGACAAGATCGAGTACCTCACCCGTGACGCGCGTATGTGCGGCGTTCCCTATGGCACGGTCGACGCAGACCGCCTCATTCACTCGCTCACCGTCGTCACGGAACCCGATGGGGTGCGCAGGATCGGCGTGCACGAGAAGGGTGTGAGCGCACTGGAGTCGTTGCTCTTCGCCAAGTACCAGATGTACCGCAACGTGTACTGGCACCACGCCGTGCGCAGCGCCACGGTCATGTTCAAGCGACTCGTACGCTCAGCAATCGCGCGGGGTGATCTCGACGCGGCGGGGATTCCCGGCACTACCGACGAAGCGCTGATGGAAGCGGTGCGCGCCGTGCAGGACCGGGAGCTCACCGTGCGGCTGCGGGGACGGCAGCTCTACAAGCGAGCGCTCGATCTGCGCGCCGTCGAGGTTCCGCCGGGGTGCGGGGAATGGATCGCACGAGACCCCGATCTCGCGGAGCGTGTCGAGGACCGCGTCGCAATCGAGCTGGGACTCGAGCCGGGTGAGCTGCTGCTGGACTACCCCGACAAGCCCGCCATGCTCGCGGTCGATCTCCCGCTGCTCCTGCGGGACGGAAGCGTGACCAGCCTGGCCGATGAAGAGGCGACCGGCCTCCTCACCATTGAGCGCGTGGCCGACGAGCTGCACCGGAGTGCGCGACACCTGCGCGTGTTCGTGGCTCGGCCCGTGACGCTCGATCGGAGTGCCGTACTCGGGTTGGTGGAGCGCAGCGCGAACGAGGTCGGGGAGGGATTGGAGAGCGGGGCGGCGCTGCTGGGCTCGTCCGGCTAGGGACCGGACTCCTCACGCGGCTGTCCGCCGGCGTCCGCCAGCCGCCGGGCCAGCGCGCGGAAGTAGGCCGCTTCCTCCTGCCGAGCCGCTTGCTCCATCTGCAGCGCACAGGCTTCGAGCGCATAGAGGATGGGACCGAGGTGCTCGGCGGCCAGGGCTCCGACTGTCTCGGGGTTGGGTCCTTCGGTCACGCCCCGGCGGCTTGGGCAGCGGGCTGCTGGTCGCCGACCTCTTCGACGCTGTCGATGC
>JBDGYO010000380.1:0-3468 GCA_039584015.1 Gemmatimonadota bacterium
CTTCATCTGGGATCTGCGTTACCCCGGGGCATGGGATCCCGAGCGCGGCGCACCGGGCGGGCGGGCGCCGATGGTGGTGCCCGGCACGTACCAGGCGCGCCTCACCGTTGACGGCACGAGCACGACCCAGTCGTTCCGCGTGTACATCGACCCGCGGGTGGCCGAGGACGGCGTCACCCAGGAACATCTCCAGGAACAGCTCGCACTCAATCTCGAGGTGCGTGATGCCTTGTCGCAGGCTCGCAAGGCGGCCGTGCGCGTGGACTCCCTCATCGCGGGCATCGACCGGGCCGGTGGCCAGGGCACCGACATCGGTGCCGCGCGTGAGGAGCTGGGCACCCTGCAGGCAGCGCTCGTGACGCATCACGTGCGCTACTCGCAGCCCATGCTGATCGACCAGCTCGAGTACCTGCTCAACATGACGACCGAGGCGGACCAGCAGCCCGGCCGTGATGCGCACGCGCGTTACGAGCAGCTGCGGGGCGAACTGGCTGAGATCGAGCAGGCCCTGGAGCGCATCGAGCGGAGTGAGGTAGCGGCGCAGCACTGAGAGCAGCCATCTGCCGTGACGAGGCAGCTGCGAGTCATCTCGCAGCGGCCTCGTGTTGACAGGACCGGTTACTGCGGGCGCTGCCGCGCCCTCACTGCCACCGCACCACGCCGACCCTGATCAGGTCCTCCACGTAGCGTTTCACGACCTCGTACGACACGGGCCCGTACTCCGCGGCGAGCGCGTCGCGGATCCCGCTCACGGTGCGCTCCCCGTCGATGAAGCAAGTGGGCCGCGGGTGGTGCGAACCGCGACGCGCCGGTCCTGCCCGCCCAGCTGTGCACCAATTGACGCGATATCCGGATGTTCGGCGAGAACGTTGAGCGCAGCCTCCTCCTGCTGCGTGAGCTGCGTCTCCACCGCCGATACGGCAGCGCGCACGCTCTCCCCGTCGTTGAAGTGCAACACCGAGCGCACTGCTTCTCGCTCCCCGGCCGCAGCGTGCCGCACTGTCAGGTATGCCTCGTAGCTGGCCCAGTCCGGCGTGAGCGCCTCGTCCCCCAGCACGTGCCGCGCGCGCCGGGCGGCGGCCCCCAAGCGTCCCGCCGCCTTGGCACCCACCAGGTAGACGAGATCCACCGCGTCTTCCTCGCTCAGATCCGACAGGTACAGCATCGTGGCCGTGGCGATGATCTCGCTGCGCTCCAGCTCCACCGGATCCACCTTGTCGGGCGTGTCCTCCGAGGTGTGGTGCGTGTAGTCGGGACTGTGGCCGAACATCATGCCGGGGATCTTGCGGTCGATGAACATCATGTGATCGCTGCCGCCGCTGTACGGCGTCACCGCATAGTTGAAGCGGGACAGGCTGCCCCGCGGGGTCCGCACGTTCAGGCGGTCCACCATTTGCGCCATGTTCCCCACCACGTCATTCAGTGCCGAGGGAATCGACGCGGGCGTGCGGGTCATGATCATGCGGGAGTGCAGCAACTCGAGGTGCTCCCCCACCATGTCCATGTTGATGTTGGCGAGGGTGCTCCCACCCAGCTCCGGTCCGGTCATCTCGGGATGCGCGTCGATGTACGCCATGGTGCCGTACCACTCGGGCACCCAGAGAAACCGGATCGAGCGCTTGGGCCGCGGCAGGCGCCCCGAGTCGATGAGCTGCTTGAGCGTGCGCGCCATGTCCAGCAGCGCCGCCGAGCCCGAAGCGTTGTCGTTGGCCGACTCCTTGGGATGGTCCAGGTGGGCGGAGAACACCAGCTCCTCCTCGGGCCGCTCGGCTCCCTCGATGTGAACGACCACGAGGTCCATGTAGTACGACTCGAGTCCGATCCCGCTCGCACTGCCGTGCAGCACGACCCGCTGGCCCGATTCGAGCATGCTGCGGAGTCGCTCGCCCTGCCGGTTGGTGAGATTGAACCCGAACGTCACGCGCTCCAGCTCCTCGCTGCGCGGCCACATGCCGGTGTACGCCAGCATGTCGGGGAACTCCCGCGCGCGGTCGTCATCCAGATAGCAAACCACGGCCGCCGCGCCGTACTCCAGCACGGCCAGACGGTGCACCGCCCCACCGTAGCCGGTCGCGAGCACGAACTTGCCGCGCACGTCCTTCCCCTCGTAGTCGCTGCGCCGAGTACCGGAGCCCACCCACACTAGCTCCGCCGTGGCGTCGCCGGGATTGGAGTAGGTCACGAGGCTCATGGCGATCTCGGGGTACCCCACGATGCGCTCGTCGCGCGGCTCCACCATGCGGAGCTCCGCCGAGGTGATGTCCCACCCCGAGGGGGACTGCCATGTCTGATACACGATGCGCCCGTCGGAGGGGAACTCCTCGATGAACGCCTCGTCCTCCGAAAAGCCGTAGCCGCGCAACTGCGCCAGCACGTAGCGCGCCGCGTCGCGGTAACCGCGCGAGCCCTGGATCCGGGAGTGGCGGGTGATCTGGATGACGTGGTCCTTGGCGACCTCGCCGCTCAGCGCCTCGTGCAGCAGGTCGCGGCGGTCCGCGTCGAGCAGCGGCTGGAACTGCTGGCCCTGCAACGGGAGCGTAATCGCCGTCGTGAGTGTCAGGGTAAGCCAGGCGAGCCGAGTCATGGTCCCGATTCCTCGTGTGTGGGGGACGCAGCAACAATACCCGCCCGTGGCCGCAACGCGCGAGGGGCGCGATCCTCGGCGAGAACCGCGCCCCTCGTACCGGCCCTTACGGCCGGTGCAACCGCAGGCCCCCTACGGTGCCCGAATGATCCCGAACGACTGCACCCTGATGGTGCCGCCCTCACGCACGCCGGTCACCCAGACCTTGGCACCGACGTTCTGCGCCAAGCCGTCGGGCACGTAGGTGAGCGTCACGGCGGCGCTGCCCACGCCGATCCGGTAGGTAGTGCCCTCCAAGACGAGCACGCCCACCACGGGCCGCTCCTCGCCGACCGCCACCACCTCGTAGTCGGTGACCGCAAACCGGGTCATCATGCCCGAGCCGCTCCTCGTGCCCTGCACGGCCACGGTGGCACCCGAGAGCCTGGTGAGCTCGGGAAGCAGATCGCCCGTGAGCGTGACGGCCCGACCTTCGGCCGGACGCAGCCGCAGCATGGGAGCCTCGCTCGTGCCGCTCTGGGAGATGATGCCTTCCATGCGGTCGGCAGTGGGTTCCGCAGGCTGCTCGTGCGGCTCGGTAACTTCGGGCCGTGCGCCGGGCTCGGCTTCCTCGCCGGGCGGCGCCTGCTCCTTCGTGGACGTGGGCGCTGCATCCGGCCCGGCGCCCTGAGCCTCCTCGCTCGGCGCCTCGGCGCCGCACGCCCCCAGCACGGCCGCGATCACGAGCATCCCGAGCCAACGACGCGCGCTCGTCACTGTGTCCTCACGATCCAGAACTGCATGTGCGCCGGCAACGGATTGTTGGTCCCGTCACGCGCCTTGATCGCCACCGCGGGCCGCGACGCACCGGAGACCAACAGGTAGTAGTTCGAGGCGTCGCGCAC
>JBDGYO010000381.1:0-2890 GCA_039584015.1 Gemmatimonadota bacterium
CGTCTCCCCGCTCTGCGAGATCGCGATGACCAGCGTGTTCTCGTCCACGGTGGGATTGCGGTAGCGGAACTCGGAGGCGTATTCCACCTCCACCGGCACGCGGGCGAGCTCCTCCAACATGTACTCCCCGATCAGCGCTGCGTGCCATGAGGTGCCGCAGGCCGTGATCACGATGCGGTCGAACTGGAGCAGCTCCTCGTCCTCGAGGTTGATCCCGGAGAGCTTCGCCGTACCGTCCTCCTCCAGGAGGTGTCCGCGCAGGGCGTTGCGGATGCTCTCCGGCTGCTCAAGGATCTCCTTCAGCATGAAGTGCGGGTGGCCACCCTTCTCGATCTTCTCGAGATCCCACTCCAGCGTCGTGACCGGCTTGTCCACGTGCTGGGCCTTGAGATCGGTAATCTCGTACCCGTCGCTCCGCACCACCGCCATCTCCCCTTCATCCAGGTAGACGACTTCGCGGGTGTGCTCCAACAGTGCCGCGGCGTCCGAGGCCACGAAGTACTCCCCCTCGCCCAGGCCGACCAGGAGCGGCGAGCCGAACCGCGCCGCCACCAGCGTCTCCGGCTCCGCGGTGGAGACCACCGCGATGCCATAGGCGCCCTCGACGTGATCCAGCGCGGCAGAGACGGCCTCGACCAAGGAACCGTTGAGGAACTGCTCGATCAGGTGGGCCAGCACCTCGGTGTCCGTATCCGACCGAAACTGGTGTCCCTTCTCCTTGAGCCACTCCCTCAGGGAGTTGGCGTTCTCGATGATGCCGTTGTGGACGATGGCCAGCGTGCCACCACAGTCGATGTGCGGGTGCGCGTTGTCGTCGTTGGGGACGCCATGCGTCGCCCAGCGCGTGTGCGCCAGTCCGATCGCGCCCCTGGGCAGCCGCTCACCGAGGTGCGTCTGCAGATCGGTGATGCGCCCCGCGACCTTCTCCACCACGAGCCCCCCGTCTTCGATGACGGCGAGGCCCGCGGAGTCGTAGCCCCGGTACTCGAGGCGCTGCACCCCGTCCAGCAAGAGGGGCGCCGCGTCTCGCTTGCCGATGTACCCAACGATTCCGCACATAGAGCGACCTACTCCTGGGAAAGAAGTGCGCGCGCCGCCGCGACCAGCTCCTCGGCGGCCTCGGCCGTCGGCGCCTCGGCGATCAATCGCACAATGGGCTCCGTACCGGACGGCCGGACGTGCAACCAGCGATCGGACCAACCGAGCCGCAGCCCGTCCTGGCGATCGGGCACCGCGCCACTCAGCTCACTCTCGAGCGTGGCGTACGCCGCCGCCAGGTCGCCGCCGCGGGGCGCCTTCGCCTTGACGATGGTATAACGGGGCCGCGCTTCCACCAACCCCCGCACCAGCCCGCCGCTGCGGGCGAGCAGGTCGAGGATCAGGGCCGCCGCCACCGGCGCGTCACGGCCCAGATGGAGCTCCGGCAGCATCACCCCACCGTTGCCCTCGCCCCCGATCACCGCGCCCACCTGTCGCATCGCCCGGGCGACATGGGCCTCGCCCACCGGAGCCCGCCTGACCTCGACGCCGAACGCCCGGGCCACATCATCTACCACCAGCGACGTCGAGAGGTTCGCGGCCACGGGCCCGACCTTCTGCTCCAGCACGGCCTGCGCGGCCAGGGCCAGGGTGTAATCCTCGCCGATCGCATGCCCGGTCTCGTCGACCAGCGCCATGCGGTCGCTGTCCGGATCCACGGCCATACCGAGATCCGCTCCCGCCTCCCGCACGGCCGAGCTCAGCACCCCGAGGTTCGCCGGCACGGGCTCCGGCGCCCTGGGGAACGCACCGTCGGGCTCCAGGTCGATGCCGATCACCTCACAGCCCAACTGCTCGAGCAGCTGGGGCATGATCACACCGCCCGCGCCGCGGACGCAGTCCAGCGCGACCGTCAGACCCCGCTCGCCGATCCGACCAGCATCCACGTACGGCAGCGCCAGCACCGCCTCGATGTGCCGTGCCACCGCCTCGTCGTCGCTGGCGACCGCGCCTCCGTGCTGGACCGCCCGAGCGGGCCTCCCGGCGTCCACCAGCGTGAAGAGCCCGGCCACCGTCTCCCGGTCGAGGAACAGCCCGTCGCTCCCCACGAATTTCAGTGCATTCCACTCGATGGGATTGTGACTCGCGGTGATGATGATCCCCCCCGCCGCGCGGTGGTGCTCCACCGCCAGCTGGGCCGTGGGCGTGGGGATCAGCCCGCAGTCGATGACGTCCACCCCGACCCCGCACAGTGCGTCCTGCGCCGCTTCCGCAAACATCGGACCCGACGCTCGTGAATCGCGCGCCAGCACCACCGCGCCCCGCTCCGGGGTCGCGACGAGCTCCCCGAACGCCGCGGCATAGCGCGACACCAGATCCGCGGTGAGATCGCTGCCCACGATCCCGCGCACGCCGGAAACACTCCGCATCAGGGTGTCGACCATCAGCGTATTCTAACAGCCGCGGCAACTGCGCGTGGCCTAGCCGAACCGCGGACGGCCGGTTTAGGTTCCGGTGCGCTCGGAACGAGCATTCAATGACACGCGTATACGACGACGACCTCGAGTCTCGACTTGCCACTCGCGCCGTGCATGCGGGACAGCGGCCCGAAGACGATCCCGCCGGCGCGATCATGACCCCCATCTACCAGACCTCGACCTACGTGCAGCCCGCGCTCGGGAAGCACAAGGGCTTCGAGTATGCCCGCACCCGCAACCCGACGCGCGACGCGCTGGAGCGGAACGTGGCGGCACTGGAGGGGGCGACGCACGGCTTCGCCTACGCGTCTGGGCTGGCGGCCACCGAGGCGATACTCAAGCTGCTCTCCGCCGGCGACCACGTGATCTGCGGGGAGAACGTGTACGGCGGGACCCACCGCCTCATGACCCACATCCTCGAGCGGCTGGGCTTG
>JBDGYO010000382.1:0-2882 GCA_039584015.1 Gemmatimonadota bacterium
CAGCGTGTTCCTCACCAACTCGTTGGCGTGGACCGGCACCCCGGGCAACCCCTGGGCGGTCGGGCAGGATGGGTGGACCATCGGGCCGCGCACCTACCTGTGCAGCGGCCTGCCGATCACGGTGGGTGACACGCCGTTCGAGCTGGAGGAGCTGCCGTTCCCATTCACGCTGGTGGCGCTGAAGGACCTGCCCGCGGGGACGTATCACATCCTGGCGCCGTACAATCCCCAGGGTGACCCGGCACGCTACGAGATGCTGATCACCTCCACGTACGAGTCGGTGCGCAACCCGGACATCGCCGAGGAGAACGACTACTGCGACGTGGCAGCCCCCCTCTCGATCGCCCAGGGCCGCACGCTCAGCATCGACAACTTCCGGGACATCGACTGGTTCCGGTTCCGCATTGCCCCGGCGACCGGCGACCAGAGCATGGACATCACGACGACCGCGGCCGATCCCGATGCGGACCTGGACGTGTACGTGGTTCGCGCCGACAGCGCAGGCGGTGACCTGTCCGACCTGGAGCTGATCAAGTTCAACGCGGCGTCGGGCGTCGACGAGGCGCTCGCGATCGACAGCATCGCCCCGGGCAATTACTACCTGATCGTGATGGACTTCCCCGGCGTCCCGACGCAGTACACGCTGGATTGGACCTTCGGTCCGAAGCGACCGTCGCCGCCGGGCATGGCAGCGCTGTTCGAGGCATCGGCGCTCGACGCACTCGCGGCCAAGCGGGCGCGCGCGCGCACCGAGCAGGGATCCCGGGCCGGACTGATGAAGCTGCTCGAGCGTCTGAAGTAGCGGCCGCGCCGCAATGCTCTGTACCCACTGCCACACGCCGATGCCCGACGGGACGCAGTTCTGCCCCGCGTGCGGGTCTGACTCGTCGGATCCGGGCGGGACCGCGGCGCGCACAGGTGGGACGCAGACGGACACCCTGCTGGAGCAGCTGCGGGTGCGGGTGGAGGGCCGCTACCACGTGGAGAAAGTGCTGGGGCGGGGAGGCATGGGGGTCGTCTTCCTGGCCAACGAGACCTCGCTGGCGCGGCCGGTGGCCATCAAGGTGCTCCCGGCCGAGCTGTCACACGACGAGAAGTTCGTGCAGCGCTTCGAGCACGAGGCACGCACCGCCGCCCAGCTCGACCATCCCAACATCATTCCCATCTACGCCGTCGAGGGCATCGGCGATCTGTACTTCTTCGTGATGAAGTACATCACGGGGCGGGCGCTGGACGAGATCCTCGAGGCGGGGGAGATGCCGGTGCAGCACACGCAGCGGATTCTGTGGGAATCGGCCTGTGCCTTGGGGCATGCCCACACCCGCGGGATCGTGCACCGCGACATCAAGCCGGCCAACGTCATGATCGACGACGCCGGCCGCACGATGCTCACCGACTTCGGGATCTCGAAGGCGCTGCAGTCGGCGAGCCAGTTTACCGCTACAGGACAGGTGATCGGCACGCCGCACTACATGAGTCCGGAGCAGGCGAAGGGACTGGAGGTCGACGGGCGCAGCGACCAGTACTCGCTCGCGGTCGTCGGATACCGCATGCTCTCCGGCCGGTTGCCGTTCCAGGACGACTCGGTCCACACCGTCATCTACAAGCACATCTTCGAGGATCCGCCGTCGCTGCGGGACCTCTGTCCCGACGCGCCCGAGTACGTGATCGCCGCGCTCAACAAGGCGCTAACCAAGGAGCCGGCCGACCGCTTCGCCACCATGGAGGAGTTCGCCACCGCGGTGCTCCCTACGCACCCCGTGACGGCCACGACATCCTCTGGCAGCCTGTTGGCCACGGCGCGGGCTTCGCTCGATGCGGCCACCGAGATCACGACGTCGGGTGGTGGGACCGGGCGCAAGCGCCGTGGGCTTGCCCTGCTTGCGACGCTCATCGTGCTGGGGGGCGGCGCCGGCGGTGCCTATTGGTACCTCTCCACGACCGGCCAGCTGGACGCGTTGCTGGGGCGCGGCGGCGACCCAGCGACTGCGCTCGTGGCCACGCCGGTAGAGGATTCGGCCACGACGGCCGCGGGGCAGGACACTGCTGCAGTGGATACCGCCGCAGCCACGCCGCCCCCGCAGCAAGCCGAGCCGGAACCCGTGCGGACGCAAACCACGCCGCCGCGCCAGACGCAACAGCAGCGGCCGGCGCCCCCCCGGACCGGTTGGCTCACGATCGATGCCACGCCGTTCGGTACGGTGTGGATCGACGGCGTCGAGATCGGGGACACCCCGGTGGTGCGCCGCGAGCTGCAGCCGGGGAGGCACATCATCGAGGTGCGACGTGAGGGCTACCGAACGATCGTCGACACCGTGACCATCACGTCACAGAACGAGCTACGGCTGAGCAAGACCCTCATTCGAGGAGAGCCATGATCCGCCGACTGTGTGTTGCAGGCGCGTTGCTCGTCGCCCTGATCCCGGCGGCGCTCGACGCGCAGGAGCACCCCCTGGTGCGGCGGGCGCAGCAGGCCTATGACGCGCTCGACTTCTCCGCCAGCATCGGCAGCGCCCGCGCCGCGTTGCAGCAGCAGCTTACCCGGGAGGACCGCATCCTGACGTATGAGCTGCTGGGGTTCTCGTACGGCGCCCTGGACTCCACGCGCCAGGCGGTCGAGGCTTTCCGTCAGCTGATCTTCCTCGACCCCGATCGGGAGCCCGATGTGGAGCGGGTGTCGCCTCGTATCACCTCGCTCTACGCCTCTGCGCTGGGACAGGTGCTCGTGGTGCGGCAGGTGAGCGTCGACAGCACCTCGTTCATCGCGGGGCAGGGCTTCGTGCGGATCCGGTTCGGGGTTACGCGGGCGTCCCGGGCGGTGACACGGGTCATCGGTGGCGGGCTCGATCTGGTGATCGATTCGGCGCTGGTCGTCGCGGGTG